>CAZBZH010000901.1:0-1846 GCA_964496265.1 uncultured Acidobacteriota bacterium
CCCCACACCGCCACCAGCAAGAGCCCCAGCGCCCAGGGCGCCGCGTCGAGCAGTCTGCGTGGGATGCGGGACATCGGCCCTCCATTCGAAGCAGCGGAATCTACCACGTCGGGGTACTCTTTCCCGCTTCGCGGGTGCCGGACTCAACCGGGAGTTGCCCGTCTGCTGGAGATGCCGTACCGAAGGTCGCCATGCAACAGGGAACTCGGTGAAGAATTCGGACCCATTCCGCTACCTGCCGTGGCTGGCGATCGCGGTGTTGTCGTGGTTGTCGTTGTTTCCGATCGCCACCTACGACGCCCACTATCATCTTGCCAGCGGTCAGCGGATCCTGGACGAGGGCAAGATCCCGTCCCGCGGGGTGGGTTCCGCGACCTTCGGCGACCATCCGTGGCACAACCAGGAGTGGGGCTTCCAGCTGATCGCGGCGGCCGTCGCCGGTAGCGAGGTGGATGAGCACGGGGTGCGGCGGCTGACCCAGGGGGGCATCGTCGCCCTGATCCTGCTGCGGGCGCTCTGCCTGGCGGCGACCCTGGCGCTGCTTTCCGCTCAGATGGCCCGCACCGGGGTGGAGCCGCTGACCCGCACGGTGGCGCTGATCCTGGCCGCCTTCCTGACCTTCGGCAACCTGTTCTGGGCGGTGCGGCCCCAGCTCTTCACCTACCTGGCCCTGGTCGGCGTGACCTACCTGCTCCAGCGGGACCGGGAGGGGGAGCGCTGGGCCGGCTGGGCCACCCTGGCGGTCATCGCGCTGTGGGCCAATATCCACGGCGCCTTCCTCATCGGGATCGTGGTGTTGGGGGCCGAGGCCACCGGGGAGACCTTCGAGGCGATCCGGGCCCGTTTTCAGGGCCCCCACCGGGTGCGGGCGATCCGGCTGTGGCTGCTCACGGCGCTCTCCCCCCTGGCCGCCTGCCTCAATCCCCACGGCTACAAACAGCTGACCCACCCCTTCGAGTACCTGCTGCGCCCGGAGATCTACCGGGGTAACGCCGAGTGGTCCAAGCCGGACTTCATCCACCTGCCCCTGTTCATGCTGACCATCGCCTGCCTGGTGGTGGCCCTGGTCGCCGCGGGCAAGCGCTTCCGGGCGGCGGACCTGATCCGGGCCGCCGGCTTCCTCTACATGTTCTCCGGGGCGATCCGGCATCTGCCCCTGGCGGTGCTGGTCGTGGTCCCGATCCTGGCCGTGGCCGCCGGTACAGCCGCCCGGCTGGGCGGCTGGCGTAAGAATCTGGAGCCCACCGGCAGCGGCTGGGGCAGTCCGGCCATGCGGGGGGCGGCGGCGCTGATGCTGACCGTCGTGATCGTGGCGCTCTCGGGCTCCTTCTCCCGCCCGGCCGACCAGCGTTTCGTCACCCTCTGGCCCGACTTCTCCTTCAAGCCCTTCGGCACCCTGCCGGAGAACGCGGTGAACTACCTGTCGGAGCAGGGGATCGAGGGGGCGGTGTTCAACTCCTATCGCCTGGGTGGGTTCCTGATGTTCCGGCTCTACCCCCAGGACCGGGCCTTCATGGACGGCCGCAACGACATCTACGAGATGTACCGGGACGAGGTCTACAACCCGATCCTGTTCACCCAGCCGGGCTGGCAGCGGCTGTGGCGGGAGGCGGTGGCGGAGCACGACGTCTGCTGCGTGCTGATCGAGGGGCACGACCCGCTGGCCCGGGCCCTGGCCGAGGACCCGGAATGGGTGATTCCCCGCCGAAACGGGGTCCCGGTGATCGACGGCACCCCCGGCGCGGGCGCGACGGCGTTTCTCGTGAGACGATCGAAGCTGGAGGGGACGCCATGAGGCCTCGGGCCCGCTTCGGGATCTGGCTCGGATTCGCACTGATCTTCATCA
>CAZBZH010000902.1:0-1846 GCA_964496265.1 uncultured Acidobacteriota bacterium
GTAGATCCTCGGCGAACGGGACATCCGGTCCCTGGAGCCGCGGCAGATCCACCAGCTGCATCCCGTCGCCGAGCCGCGCCGCCAGCGGGTCCACGACGCCGGGCAGACCCGTGGCCACCACACGGCAGCCGCACGCCAGCGCCTCGACCAGCACCAGCGGCAGCCCCTCGTAGAACGAAGGCAGCACCATCGTCGAGGCCCGCCGCAGTTCGTCAGCCAGGGCCGCCTGGTCGATCTGGCCGAGGAGGGTGACCCCCGGCATCGATTCCATCCGGGTGCGGAGCTGCGCCGCCTCCTCGCCGCTGCCGCTTCCGGCGATGCGAAGCTCCAGTTCGGGCTGCGGTTCCCGTAGCCGCTCGAAAGCATCGAGCAACCAGGGAAGCCCCTTGGCCGCCGAATACTTGCCGACGTAGATCAGGCGGCCGGCGTGCCGGAGCGTCTGGTCGTCGGGAGAGAACAGATCTTCCCGGTAGCCGGCCCCGATCACGTGGATCCGTTCTTCGGCGACGCCGAGGGCCCGGCGCAGATCGTCAGCCTGCCCTCGATGGAGCGCGAAGAAGCCGTCATTGCGAGCGACTCCACGGCGCACCTCGTCGGCGAGATGGGGGCAGAGCTCCATCTGGCGCAAACCGGTGGAGTGGCTCTGGGTGAAGACCGGAATGCCCGGCGCCAGGTCCTTGAGCATGGCGCCGAGGATCCACACGTGGTGGGCGTGGATCAGATCGGGCTTGAACTCGGCGATCACCCGGGCGACGTGTTCCCGCCAGGCGTCCCGATAGCGGGCGAGATGCTCGTCGGTCATCGTCGACCAGACCGTGCTGCGGTAGGGCATCACATCGCTCATGCCGGGGAGCGGATGTTCGACACCCTTCGGCCGCTGCCCATCAGGGCCGGCGGGCAGCGTCTCCACTTCGAACAACAGCGGGTGGATGCAGTCCTCGGGGAGACCCCCGACCTCGGGGCCAGGGTCCGACGCCGGGACGCCGCAGACCACCGCCTGCTCCCAGCCCGCCGTCGCCGCGTGACGCACCGTGGCATCCAGGGTGATGCCGCTCCCGGTCAGCGACGGGCGCTGGGACAGAACGTGGAGTACCCGGCCGCGGGCGGTCACGGCTTGATGAAGGTCCCGTCGCGCAGCTCGGCCCAGGCCTGGCGCAACTCTTCCTGGGTGTTCATCACGATCGGCCCACGCCAGGCAACCGGTTCCTTGAGCGGCTCGCCGGAGACCAGCAGGAAACGGCCTCCCTCGTCGCCGGACTCGACCCGGATCTCGTTGCCCGTGTCGAACAGCACCAGGGAGCGATTTCCGGCGTACTCGCTCAAGATCTTGCCGTGATCGTTGGGGTCCTCGACCCGCACGTCCCGAGGCTCCGACGCACCGCGGAAACGGACCGAACCGGCGAAGACGTAGGCGAAGGCGTGGTTCCTGGTCTCTACCGGCAGCGTGCGCACCGTGTTCGGTGGCAGGGTCACGTCGAGATAGCGCGGGTTGGCCGCGATGCCTTCCACCGGCCCCTTCTGGCCCCAGAAGTCGCCGATCACGATGCGCACCGCCGTGCCGTCATCGTCGGTGACCGTGGGCACGTCCTTGCCCTCGATGTCCTGGTAGCGGGGCGCCGTCATCTTCAGCGACGAAGGCAGATTGGCCCAGAGTTGGAAGCCATGCATGCGGCCCTGGGCGTCCCCTTTCGGCATCTCCTGGTGCAGGATGCCCCGGCCGGCGGTCATCCACTGCACCGAGCCGGGCCCGAGGGAGCCGGAGTTGCCCAGACTATCGGCGTGATCGACGGTGCCGGCCAGCACGTAGGTGATGGTCTCGATGCCGCGATGGGGATGCCAGGGAAAG
>CAZBZH010000903.1:0-1844 GCA_964496265.1 uncultured Acidobacteriota bacterium
GCGTTCCGATTCGAGCACCCGCACCCGCGCTCGCAGACGGCGATACTCGACCGCGTTGGCCAGGACCGACGCAGTGCGGGCTTCGTCCAGCGGCTTGGTCAGATAGTCGTGGGCGCCGAGCTTGACCGCCTGAACCGCCGATTCGAGACTGCCGTCGGCAGTGACGAGAATGACCGGGACGTCGGGCAGGCGCTCGCGCAGCGGCGCGATCAGATCCAACCCGTCTTCGCTACCCAGGTGGCGGTCGAGCAGGATCGCCACCGGCTCCCGGCGCTCCAGCAGCTGATTGGCCTCGGCCGCGCCGGAGGCGGAAAAGCTGCCGTATCCGCAGCGTTCCAGCAGAAATTCGGCGAAACGGACGAATGCCGGATCGTCGTCGATGATCAGTACTTCGGCCTGTTTCTCGGTCAAAGCGCGGGACTCCCAGGTCGGCGAGGTGACTCCAGGCAAATATGTGGCCCGGCGGCCGCGGAGTCACACGAACTCGATCAGACCCCCTCCTCGCCGGAATCCAGATCGGCTTGATCCATCAGCATCCGGAACCACAGCAGGCAGAACATCGGGAGCTTGTCCAGCTTGAGCATGAAGCTCTCCCCGAAGCCGTAGACCGCCAGGAGACCGGCGGCAAGAGCCACCATGGACGCCACCGCGCGGCGCCGGGGAGAACCCCGCTTCAGGCCGCGGACCTTCAGCCAACCGGCGAAGAAACCGCCGCCGAAGATCAGCAGCACGATCGCCGTGCCCACCACCCCCAGGTCGACGAACAGATCCAGGTAGGTGTTGTGGGATTGACGGGGATTCCAGTGACCCACGATCTCCCGGCCGCGCCCTTCGTACCAGAACGCCCCGTAGCCGGAGCCGAAGACCGGGGACTCGAGTCCTTTGCGCCAGACCGCCTCCCACAGCACGTCTCGTCCGGAAAGGCTCGCGTCGCGGCCGGCGGTTTCCAGCGCCCCCCCTTTGACGTTGTCCGGGCCGATAATCAGCACCGTCAGCACCGCCGCGCTGCCCAACAGATACAGCACCCCCTGGCGATAGGCGCTGCTCTCGAGGAGCATCATCACCCCCCAGGCGAACAACATCAGGACGATCGAGGTGATCGAGTTGGCCAGCCAGATGGCCAAACACTGCCCGAATCGGGCCGCATGCAGTGCGATCCTGCCCCGCCCCTCGGCGGTCAGGCCCAGGGAAACCACCCAGCCGGCGACCATCGCCGGCGCCAGGGTGTTGGGATGCCCCGAGATTCCGGCGAGGCCGGGGCGGTGGGGAATCGAGACTGCATCGGCGGGGAACACGAACCAACCGGCCACCGAGATCCAGGCGGCGATCCCGGTCAGCCCGACCACGATCAATTGCATCTGGCGGATCGGTCGTTCGCTTACCGAGAGAATCCCCAGCAACGAGATCACACCCATGTTGAAGATGATCGAGCGCTTGATCGTCAGGATCCGATCGTCGGAGTAGATCGCCGTGGCGATCAGGCCGGCGCCCAGGGCGATCACGACGAAGTGCCGCTGAATCTGGGAACCGAGCTGCCGGCGGACGAACAGGCTCCAGAGCGACAGTCCGGCCACCGAGGTGAACAGGAGTTGGCGCAGGGCGGAGCCCGAATCGGCGTCACTGACGACGATCGGGGTCCAGGGCAGGCGGAAACCGGCGACGGTGTAGACCAGCCAGATCGCCACGGCGGCGGGCAGGATCCACCGCGACCAGGGCGCGTTCATGCCCTGGAGCGGAGGGGGCGCAGCAACTGCTGCCTGCCGGCGAGGAGGCGTCTCATGAGCTCCTTATCGGCAGTTACCAGGCGAACTTGATCCAGCAGCAACGCCAGGCCGATGGCCAGC
>CAZBZH010000904.1:0-1831 GCA_964496265.1 uncultured Acidobacteriota bacterium
CCATGACTCTCGGAAACGACACGGCGAACGACTGGGTCGAGGAACCGATCGGGCGGTTTCGTATCGCGGCAAATCTGAACGCCGACGAAGAGTCCCTGCTGCTGGACGAGATCGATACTGCTTTCGCCCGGCTCGACCCGCGGGCTTTCCTGCAGCCTCGCGCCGGGTGGACCACCCGTTTCCCGCTGGTCGACGGCGCGGCTCTTCCCTCCCCCCGGCCCGCGTGGATTTGCGTCGAGGATGACGCCGATCTGTTCGAGATTTTTCTCTACGCCCGGGTCGAGAACGAGGGAGAGGCCGACCTGGACTTCTACGAGATGATCTCGGACCGCGGCACGGAAGGGCGGCTCCCCAACGGCAGGGCTGCCGCATGCCCGCAGATCCTCCGGGCGTTACCCGAGACCTTGCCCGTCGAACGCAGCGTCCGCACCTCTGTCGGTGTATCCCGCACCGCGATCACCCGGGTATCCGGTTCGCTGCGATGGAGCCGCCGGGAAACGCGGGTCCCCCATCCGACCGACACCCTGCTGCGCAACGCCCTGAACCAGCGGCGGCCACCGGCTCGCGAGGAATGGCTTCCGATGCGCAGCCCGCGGGCTCAGTTCGAGGCCATTCCCGTGGTGCGGTCGGAGCTGCCTCTCCCGGTGCTTGAATCCAGCGGCTTTGCCCTGGAGATCTCGGTCGAACGCTGGATTCGCGGCTTCGGACCGAACCCTCTGGACTCGCCGGTCGACATCCAGCGCCAGACGGTCTTCGGCCTGCCGGTGAATGGGATCGATCCCCTCGCGCCCGAGGCATTGCCGGAGCGGTTCGACGACTCGATGCTCGACACCCTCGGTGCCCTGCTGGATGGTGAAGCCCGGCTCACCCCGCGCGTGGCCGCGACCACGCTGATCCGCGAGGAACATGAAGCGCTCTACGGGTGGCTGCTGGTGCTGTGCGACGGAAGCCGCGACACCACCGCCTACATGCCTCCGCTCCCTTCCCGCGTCGACGTGATCAACGGCGACGCGTTCTGCCGCGCTGCCGGAGACGTGCTGGATCGCTAACGGCCCTGCCCGGTCCGCGCGGCTCCGTCCTGCGCGGCCCCATCCTTCGCGGCCCTGTCCGGCTCGACACCGTTCGGCGCGAACGGCGCAACGCGACCGGGTTCGCATCCGCGGCGAAAAAGCGTAGACTGTGCGCCCCCCAGCCCCCCAGAGGAGATCGAGATGAGTATCGTGACCGTGGTCACCGGTGCGGGGGCCGGTATCGGCAGCGAGATCTGCCGCATCCTGCTGGAGCGGGGTGAAACCGTGATCGGCTGCCCTCGACGCCCCGGCTCCGAGACGTTGGCAGCGCTGTCCGGCGGCCACCCCGACCGCTTCCACGAAGTGCGGATGGATGTCTCCGATGACGCGTCCATCGAACAGGCGGTCGCCGAGATCGAAAGCCGCGTCGATCATGTTGATAGGCTTTTTAATAACGCCGGTTTCTACCCGATGAAAGAAGGGGGTTTGACGGCGCTCTCCCGGGACACCCTGGGCAAGGCGTTCCAGACCAACGCCATCGGACCGCTGAAGGTCACCGCCGCGTTGCTCCCCTTGTTGCGGAAGGGCAACGAGAAGCGGCTGGCCCAGATCACCTCCCTGATGGGCTCGATCACCGACAACACCTCGGGCCGCAGTTACTCCTACCGGCTGTCGAAGACCGCGCTGAACATGGCGGTCAAGAACCTGGCCCACGAACTGGGGCACGAAGGCTTCATCGCCCTGGCGATCCACCCGGGCTGGGTCCAGACCAACATGGGCGGCTCCATGGCCCCCCTGCCGCTGGGTCCGGCCTCCGAAGA
>CAZBZH010000905.1:0-1830 GCA_964496265.1 uncultured Acidobacteriota bacterium
CGGGCGGCCGTCGAACCCCTGGATGCGTCGGCCCAGGTTGATCTGGGCCAGCTGCGCTCCGTGGGCAAAGCAGACCCGCATGCCTGGGAACTTCTCCTGATAGCCCTTGAGGGTGTAGAAGTGGTAGGCGTCGGCGCACTGGGCAAGCATCCAGATCAGATGGAACCGCCAGGCGGTGTTCTCCAGCAGGATGAACTTCTCGCCGTCGTAGGGGTGTAGTTCCACGGCCAGGTTGTACTTGCTGGCCATCTCGAACAGCGGCTCATTCTCTTCGTCGAAGATCGAGCGCCAGGACCCGATGGTGTCCATGAAGTGGGTCGGCAAGCAGAGCAACCGCAGCCCCAGTTGCTCGACGCAGCGTTCGACCTCCCACAGCGCGCCGCGGATGAATCCGGGGTGCACCACGAAGCCGCAGGTGAACCTCGTCGGATTGTCCTGTTGGATCTGGGCGTTGAAGTCGTTCTGGAAGCGCAGCGCCTGCTTCATCTCCTCGAGGCGCAGTCCGTTTCCGTACAGCTGCGAAAGGTTCAGCACCACGGCGTGATCGATCTTGAAGCGATCCATCCATTCGAGCTTTTCCCGCAGGAAGAAGCTCGAGTCGGTGACCGGCCGCTTCCAGTTGCGCTGCAGCATGTACTTGCGCGCGTCGTCGACCCAGAAGATCTCCTTGTCCTTCATGAACTGGGGGATCTCGTCCGGGTAGGGCAGAAGGTGTGAATGAGCGTTGATGCGAAGCTTTGTGTTCATGATCCGTTCCTACCCGGCGAGGGCTGCGCGTGCGACGGCCTGAATCGGCCAGGGGGCATTATCCCATACGCCCGGGGCCGCAGGTTGCCCGCGTCGCCGGAGCCACCCTGAACCGCCGGAATTCGATGGAGTACTCGCCCCGTGAACGGGATACGGCTCAGCGGTCGCGGCCGATCCGGCTGGCCACCGGGCCGGTCTGCCCCTGGTACTTGCTCTGCCGGCCTTCGCCGTAGGGGCGTTCCGAGGGGGAGGTCATGGTGTGCAGCACGATCTGGCTGATGCGCATCCCCGGGTAGAGCTTGACCGCGCAGCGCCCCAGGTTGCTGAGCTCCAGGGTGATGCGGCCCTGGAAGCCGGGGTCGATGAAGCCCGCCGTGGCGTGGACCACCACCGCGATCCGCCCGATACTGCTGCGCCCCTCGACCCGTGCCACCAGATCGCTCGGGATGTGCACCGTCTCCGAAGTCGAGCCCAGGGCGAAGGCGCCTGGTTGCAGCACGAACCCCTCTCCATCGGGGATCTCGATGGTCTCGGTGTATGCCTCGACGCTCTTGGGGTCCCGGGAATCGATGCAGGCGACGTGGGGGAGCTTGTACACGACGAAGGTGTTGCTCAGCCGCAGGTCGATGCTCGACGGCTGGATCTGCAGCTCGGGATCGGTGATCGGCTCGACCACCAGGTCACCCTTCTCCAGGCGGGCTTTCAGGTCTCGGTCGCTCAGAATCATCGGGCTGCCTCCGTTCGGCACGTTAGCAGTTCACACCCATCTCAACAGGGCATCGGACGCGGGCTGGGTTCCTCTCCGGCAACTCCGAGATCGCCCTGTCGAGGTTGCGCTCTGCGGCCGGCCCCATGTATTATTGCAAACCGCTTGCAAAAGCACAGTGCTTGCTCCTGGGGCGTGCGACGGCGCGGCCCGATCCTGCGCATTCCTGAGTGAACCTCGGGCTGAGGTGACGCCCGGACCGGGGATCTCCATCGACGTGAGCCAACGATGACCACTTCAAGAAATCCACCTCCCTTCGATGTCGTCGTGGTCGGCGCGGGGCCGGCGGGGGGAGGCGTGGCGATCGCTCTGGCCCA
>CAZBZH010000906.1:0-1829 GCA_964496265.1 uncultured Acidobacteriota bacterium
ACCCTTCTTGTAGGTCGCTTCCAGTTCGATCTCGACGCGGGTACCGTGGTCGACCGGCCACTCGACCACGTCGTCCTTGCTCACCACCGGCGCGTTCTTCTTGGTGTCGACGGCGACCTCGAACTGGTGCGCCTGCTTGCGCTTGCCGGTGCGCGAGAAGATCCGCACCGGCTTGCCGGTGGTCAGCATGCCGTACATGCCCGCGGCGGAGATGCCGATGCCCTGTTGGCCCCGTTGCTGCTTCAGCCGGTGGAACTTCGAGCCGTAGAGCAGCTTGCCGAAGATCTTGGGCACCTGGGCCTTGACGATGCCGGGACCGTTGTCCTGGATCGCGACCCGGTAGCGCTCGGGCCCCATCTCCATGATCTCGATCATCAGCTCGGGCAGGATGCCCGCTTCCTCGCAGGCATCCAGGGAGTTGTCGACCGCTTCCTTGATCGTGGTCAGTAGCGCCTTCTGCGGGTTGTCGAAGCCGAGCAGGTGGCGGTTCTTGGTGAAGAACTCGGAGACGGAGATATCCCGCTGACGGGCGGCCATCGAGGTGGCGTCTTCGCGGCTCCGCGCCTTCTTCTTCGTGGCGGTCTTCTTCGCGGTCTTGCGGGTCGCGGCCATCGGCCCCTCCATCGATCGAGACGCCGGGATTCTATATCCACCTCGAGGGGTTTCGATAGAATCCGCTGGGAGTGAACGGAGGGCCGATGACGGGACGGGAGCGCTGGTGGAGTCGCGGGCTGGTGTGGATCGTGGCGCTGATGGCCACCGCATTCACCGTGACCCTGGCCCTTCCTCCGTTGCTCGCCGACGGCCCGGCGGCGGTGATCCGCCTGCTGGCCTCGCCCAGTTGCCATCAGATGCCCTGGCGCAGCCTGATGATCGACGGGGAGCCCCTGGCCGTCTGCGCCCGCTGCTTCGGTCTCTACGTCGGCGGCAGCCTTGGCCTCTGGATCTACGGGTTCTTCGCCTCCCCGGGCTACCGGCCGCCGACCTCCTGGTTCCTGGCCGCCCTGGGGCTCAACGTACTGGACGTGGGCCTCGGCCTGCTGGGGCTGCCCAATCTGCCCAACCTGCCCCGGGCCCTGCTCGGTGTCGGCTCGGGAGCGGTAATCGGATTGTTCCTGGGAACCGGAGTTGCCGGAATTGCGTTGCATCTGGCGCAAGGCCGGGGTGGAACCGCCCCGGCGCCTTCGGCCGACTCCGAATCGGCGGTCTGAGAGGAACGATTTGCAGCAACCGAGCATGTTCAAGTGGGCGTTGATCCCGGGCCTGATCTTCGGCCTGATCTCCGCGGTGACCTCCCTGGGGTGCCTCGGCTGCCTGGATTGCCTGACCTGCTTCGGCACGGTCTGGGGCTCGTCGATGGTTGCGGCCCTGTTCTACTCCCAGGAATGCCGCCGGGTCGGGTACCCCTTCGACGCCGGGCCCGGGGCGATGCTGGGGCTCTGGACCGGGCTGATCAACACCACGACCTCGACGGTCTTCGGCGCCCTGTTCGGGCTGCTGCTCCTGGGGATGTGGACGGTCTCGGTGCCTTTCTTCGAGGCCTTCGGCGATGACGTCGACGGGCTGAGTCTGGCCGAGTGGTTCGGCGGCACCGCCCTGGCCGGTTTGTCCGGCTTGGTCCAGCTGGTCTTCGCCCTGTTCTTCTCCCTGATCGTCGGCGCGGTGTTTGGTACTCTCGGGGGCGTGATCGGCGGCGCGCTCTTCCGCGTCGACCCCGCCCCGGCGGCGGCCCCGGTCACCGTGCAGGCGCCCCGGCGTGAGCAGGACGCTCCCCCCGAGGGTTGATCCGCTCAGGAGGAATTCGAGATGAACAGCCCGTCGAAGTTGAA
>CAZBZH010000907.1:0-1827 GCA_964496265.1 uncultured Acidobacteriota bacterium
TTCGGCCGATCCGTCCCAGGGAAGCTCCCAGCAATACGTCGAGGACTGCCAGGTTTGCTGCCGCCCGCTGCTGCTGCGGGTCGGCGTCGAGGATGGCGAGGCCTGGGCGGAGGCCAGCCCCGAGTCGGAATAGCCCCCGGGCCGGCGGCGGTTACAATGACTCCGTGGTCCCCTGCTTCCGAGGTCGCCCGATGGCTCAACGTTCTCTCAGGAATCGCGCCTGCCTCACCGCGCTGATCGCGCTGGTCGCGCTCTGGGCCGGCGGCTGCGGGAGCTGGCACCGGGCCGGTCTCGATGACGAGATGCAGGAACTCTGCGACAAGGTCGGCCGCCGGGTCTCCCTCGACACCTGGGAACGCCCCGAGAGCTGGATCGGCTACACCGCCGCCGAACTCGAAGAAGAGTGGGGCGCCCCGAAGAAGGTCACCACCCTCGAGGACGGCCGGGTGCGCTACGCCTTCCAACGGAAGCTGACCGGCAAACGGGACTACTGCGCCACCGCGGTCAAGAGCCCACCGGTGACCGCCCCTTCGGTGCTGCCCGACCCACAGGGGCACGTCGCGGCCAACGCGCCGCCGCCCCGGGGCAAGGGCCCCGGTGACGGGGACCTGCAGGTCCCCGTGGTGGTCGGCACCCTGCAGGCGGAGTTCATCCTCGAGGCCGGCGAGGTCGCCGAGCAGGAGTTGGGGGACATCCGCTGGAAGCGTCGCTACCGCTACCTGGGTAGCCAGATGCGCACCGAGTAGACGAGTAGATGCCAAACGCAACGGAGCTTCTACGCAGCAAGGCCGTGCTCAAACGTGGGACGGTCGTCGCGATCGTGTGCCTATGGACGGTGTGCAGCAGCGGTTGCGCATCCCGCCAGGCGGCCCCGGCGCTCTCCCCCAGGGAGGTGCAGAACCTCTGCGACGAGGCCAACCTGCAGGTGCTCGTCGATCCGTGGGAGAAGCCGAGCTGGAAGGGTGAGACCCGAGACGCACTCGAGGCCGAATGGGGTGAGCCGCGCAAGGCGATTGCCCTCGCCGACGGCAGCACCCGCCTCTCGTTCCGTAGAGCACTGACCGGCCGCCGCGACTACTGCCTGACGGCCGCCACCGAGATCTACACCCGATCCCTGGGCACGCTGACGTCGCCTCGTGAACAGATGCCCGCCGCCTTCATCGACCACGGCTACATGACCGGCACCCGCGGCGTCGGCGAAGCCAACGTCAAGGTCGTCGTGGGTCGCGTCGACGCCGAGTTCGTGGTGGATGCCGACGGCAAGGTGGTGGAGGAGAACGTCGAGCCGGTGCGCTGGAAGCGCCGCTATCGCGACCTCCGAAAAGTGGCCGCGACTCCGTGACCCAGCATCCCTATCCCTTCGAACCTCCACCGATGTAGCGAAACTCGGGAGTCGAGTTGTCGCTGCAGGTGAAGCATCTGTCTCCCAGAGTGAGCGCCGACGTATTCTTCTGGGTCATTCGCTGCGTGAGCGATCGAAGGTAGTCCTCCTTCGTCTGGCTATTGCTTTCACTGGCCAGGCTGACGCAGTTTCCGTCCTTCATCATGGTGCCGAGAGCAGCGGCCTGCTCATCGGAACAGACCAGCACCGCCATCGGATAGTGCTGAACCGCATCAAGCTTCTTGCGGAACTTCCGCTCTGGCCTCGATAGGTGCTCCTCGTCACTCCAGACCGAAGCCAGAATCAGCGCTCGCACGGGGCTTTCACCTTTCTTGTGTAGATCCGCAGCGCGCTCCAACAGAGTCCCCTGCGTCGCGCCCAGACTCGCAACGAGCAAGACACAAAACACCACGGCGGCCCACCTTGTGTAGTTCATGTTGTCTCCC
>CAZBZH010000908.1:0-1818 GCA_964496265.1 uncultured Acidobacteriota bacterium
ATCTCAGTTTCCGAGGAGGAGGCGGTACATGCCGGCGCGCTGCCCGATGTTGAGCGCGGCGCGGAAAGCAGCCGGCTGCTGTGTCCACGTGGGACGGCCGCCGGGGCGAATGGATGGCAGCGGGCCCATGACGGCCCCCTTGATCGTCATGGCGCCCTGCGCCGACTGTGATGCGGGCAGCGGCTGGTTGAGGAGCATGTCGAGGAACTCGGGGTGAATCCGAAGCTCGTTGTGATCGGTGTTCGGCCCGAAGTTGATGCCGCCCGGCCACCAGTCATTGTTGTTCGCGCCCTTCAAGCGGCCGCCGCGTTCCTCGCGCACCTTCTCGTAGATGGTGCGGAGGGCACGCACGTACGCCGAGTTGTCCTTGGTCGAGACGGACTCGTGCGCGGGCAGGTAGCCGGCGCCGATGAGCCGGCCGCGGATGGTGTTCAGCAGCGGGTCCCGGTACTTCAGGCGCGTGTAACCGTCCTTGTGCACGCCGTACATCGGCGCCGCGGGGTCGGTGATGTAGCGGTAGAAGACCTCGGAGATGCGCAGCGACTTCGACGACCGCGTGTTCGGGCCGAAGTTGTACTCGTCCTTCGCGCCGGGCCACCAGTCGAGGATCTTGCCGTGGCGGACCCACAGGGCCTTCAGGTCCTGCATCGAGGGGCGCCCTTCGCGGATCTCGTAGTTGTCGCCCTCGATGGACCCGTGCAGTTCCCATCGCAGCGGCGCGAAGCGCTGTCGACGCATCGCGTCGTTGAGCTTGTTGAGCCGCGTATCGTCGCGGTTCATGATCAGCCACCAGCGATCGTGGGCGCGCTGGCGCGTGTCACCGGCGGCGAGGCCGAGGCCGTAGAAGCCGAGGGGCTGCACACCCATGTGGCGCGAGTACGTCACGACGCGAGCCTCCTCCGGCGGCGCCGGTTCTTCTTCGGGGGCCGCTTCCTCCGCTTCTTGCGCAGGTACACGGCGCCGCCGAGGAACATGGCCACCCCGAGCGCGGCCCAGCCCCACGTCGGGACACCGAAGCGGTTCCGGAGCCAGAACCCGAGCGGCACCTGCTCCATCGCGTAGCGGATGCGCCCGAGCGCGTCGGTGAGCTGCACCTCGGCTTCGGTGATCAGCTCCGAGTTGTTCATCAGCCAGTTGGAGGCTTCGACCGCACCGTTGAGCGCGGCGACGACGGCGTCCAACTGCGTCGACACCTGGCGGCTGGCCTCGTTGAGGATGGCGCACCGGTAGTACTCGCGAGCCAGCTCCAGCGGGCTCGTGACGCGGATGCGGTCCTCGGCCGCGTCCAGGATGCGGCGCCGGATGTCCGCGCTGATCGCACCGCGAGACTCCGCGGCGAACTGCGGGACCTTCGGCGCCAGCGCGACGCCGACCTTGATGTCGGCCAGGGCCGACTTCACGAGCGCCTCGACGCGCTGGAGCATCTCCATCGCCGCGGCCGGCTCGGACTGGAGCGCTTGCATCGCCTGCGCTCGACCCGCGTCGGCGATCTGCACCGCGCCCACCGTCAGCTCGCGGGCTCGGTTCACCTTCTCGGCGACGTCTCGGAACTTGTCGCTGATCACCGCGCCGGCCGCGCCGATGCGGCCGTAGTTGAACACGTAGCGGACGAACGAGGCGAACTGCCCGATGCCGCCCGCGGCCTTGTAGGCGGCCTCGCGCAGATCGTCGTCAGACCGGCCTCGGGCGATCGCGGCGAGGTTGAGGTTGTAGTCGACGGTGCTCGCCCGTGAGTTCCCTCGGTCGGACTTCAGGCCCGACATCTTCATCGCGTCGTCGATGAGCACCTGGCCGGTGCGGACCGGCGGCGGCGCGGCG
>CAZBZH010000909.1:0-1816 GCA_964496265.1 uncultured Acidobacteriota bacterium
TTTCAGACGGAGAGAGTTCGATGAGGCACCGCTTTGCTTTGTTCGGGATCCTGGCGCTTTTCCTGGCGCTGGTGATCGCCCCCCAGGACGCCCTGGCCAAGAAGAAAAAGAAGAAGGGCAAGGACAAGGCCGAGGCCGAGCAGGCCGAGAAGTGGAATGTCTCCGACCCCGGCGGGGAGTGGAAGACCATCACCCTCGACACCGAGGAGACCACCTGGTCCGACGTCGACCTGAGCCCCGACGGCAAGACCATCGTCTTCGACATGCTCGGCGACATCTATACCGTCGGCATCGAGGGCGGGGACGCCAAGGCGCTGACCAGCGGCATCGAGTGGAACTTCCAGCCGAGCTTCAGCCCCGACGGCAAGCAGATCGCCTTCATCAGCGATCGCAGCGGCGGGGACAACGTCTGGGTGATGGATGCCGACGGCAGCAATCCCCGGGCGGTTACCGAGGAAAAAGAGCATCTGGTCCACAACCCGAGTTGGAGCCCCGACGGTCAGTACATCGTGGCCAAGAAGGGCTTCACCTCGACCCGCAGCATTCCCGCGGGGGAAATCTGGTTGTTCCATATCTCCGGCGGCGGCGGGCTGCAGATCACCGAGCGCCCCTTCGGCAAGCGGGATCAGAAGACCATGGCCGAGCCGGTGTTCTCGCCCGACGGCAAGTACATCTACTACAGCCAGGACACCACGGCGGGCCGGGTCTGGGCCTACAACAAGGACTCCACCGGCCAGATCTTCGTGATCCGCAAGCTCAACCGGGAAAGCGGCGAGACCGACATCGCCGCCAGCGGCCCCGGCGGCGCGATCCGGCCGACCCCTTCGCCCGACGGCAAGCGTCTGGCCTTCGTCAAGCGCATCCCGGGCCTGCGCAGCGCGCTCTACATCAAGAATCTGGAGTCAGGCAAGGAGTGGCCGGTCTATCAGCAGATGGAGCGGGACCTGCAGGAAACCAACGGCTCCCAGGGCAACGCCACCTCGATGGCCTGGACTCCGGACGGCAAGGCGATCGTGTTCTGGTCGGGGGGCAAGATCCGCAAGGTCGAGTTGGCGACCCGCCAGGCCTCGGTCATCCCGATCCGGATCAAGACCGAGAAGAAGATCCATCCCTCCCTGCGCTTCCCGGTGGAGGTTTCGCCCGACACCTTCGAGGCGCGGATGTTGCGCTGGAACCAGATGTCTCCCGACGGCAGCAAGGCGGTGTTTCAGGCGCTGGGGCATCTTTACGTCAAGGACCTGCCCGACGGGGAGCAGCGCCGGCTGACCAGCCAGAACGATCACTACGAGTTCTGGCCCTCGTTCTCCGCCGACGGCAAGCACGTCGTCTACACCACCTGGGATGATCAGGAACTGGGCTCGGTCCGGGTCGTTCCGGTCAGCGGCGGTGCCGGCCGCACGATCACCCGGGATCCCGGGCACTACGTCGAGCCGAGCTTCAGCCGTGACGGCAAGCATGTGGTCTACCGCAAGATCGCAGGCGGCTACCTTCTTTCACCATTGTGGTCGATGGAGCCGGGGATCTACGTGGTGCCCGAGAACGGCGGCGACCCCTGGCGGGTCTCTCGTTCCGGTTTCGACGCCCAGTTCGGCCCTGACGGCAAGCGGATCTACTTCTCCGCCAACGTGGAAGAAACCCAGCTGGTGCTGAAGTCGGTGAACCTCGAGGGCAAGGACGAGCGGACCCACGTGCAGGGCGGCAAGATGACCGAACTCCAGGTCTCTCCCGACGGCAACTGGATCGCGTTCACCGAGCAGTTCAACGCCTACGTCGCGCCGTTCACGGCGACGGGTAAGAAGATCGATCTGTCCAAGGG
>CAZBZH010000910.1:0-1814 GCA_964496265.1 uncultured Acidobacteriota bacterium
CCCGGCCGGGTCCGCGAATTGCACGCGGAGATCACGTTCCCGTAATCCTGCTTGCAGATCGCGCCGTGGTCCCGGAATGTCTAGAAACCTATCTTGCGGGTAGGGAACTGCGTGCCCCTGATAGAGTTGTCGGTTGCGAGGCCCGGCCTCGCGTCCTGGAGGAGCCAGCCATCATGACGACGCACCGCCGCTGCCGGACCTCGGGTACCCACCGGGTACGGACGTTCTGGGTAGCTCTCGCAGTCGTGCTCTTCCTGGTGTCCTCGGTCTCCGCCGGCACCGTCGGCCGGAACGACGAGGCGATCGTGCTGACCGGCGCCGATCTGCCCACGCTTCAGGGCGTCAACCCCGGCGACATCGTCGCCTTCCAGTTCAACGGCAGCTGGCAGCAGGTCCCGGTCCAGGTCGATCAGCGGGTCACCGTCGACTACGGCCAGATCTACAACGACGATCCGGTCGGCGCCACGGCGCTGGTCTACGCCGACGCCGACACCTTCACCGGCGCCGACCCCGACGCGACCTTCGACGCCGACGACGAACTTTCCCTGCGGGCCTCGGATGTCGAATCCCAGGCGGGCAGCGGCAACCCGGCGGGAGTCAACGGCTCGACCCGGGTGCAGCTCCAGCTGCAGAACCCGCTGAACGGTTCCACCGGCTACCTCTACCTGTTCGTGCGCAGCGGTTCCCTCGACCCCGCCGCCGGTACGTCGTCGATCAACTACAACTTCAACCTGACCTCCGGCGACTACAAGAGCACGTACAGCATCCCCTTCGGCCCCAACGCCGAGACGTCGTCGGTGACCACCTCGGCCTACAGCGTCAGCTTCTCCGATCGCTGGATTCGCGACGTGACCCGCATCTCGGCGGGCAACGCGACCAACGTCGACATCATCGAGCGCAACAAGGCGCAGTTCGCCCCCGGCGATTGCGGCCGCAGCGAGCAGACCTTCAGCGACGGCCAGGGCGTCTTCATCGCCAACATTCGCGGCCCGGTTCGTTCGATCCGCAGCGTGATGGGTGCCAACAGCGGACCGTTCACCGTGCGCACCCACTGGTTCTATCCCGAACGCGAGGTCATTCGCACCGACCTGCGGGTCCACCGCATCTCCGGCGTGATGGACTACATGGACTACAACGCCGCGGCCTCGGGGATGACCTACTTCAACGATCTCAACACCTCGGGCGTGACCATCGACGGCAGCCCGGACAGCGTCACCACCGGCGAACTGCAGTGGGAGATGGTCACCGGCAACCAGGGCACCATGGGGATCGTCTGGCAGCTCGAGACCGACCTGGCGGACAAGAGCTACGACTCGTACTACTCCGACGACACCTCGACGACGAACCTCTGCAGCTTCTGGGACACCGTCGAGTACGGTGCCTCGGGTCTGTTCCGCACCGCGTCGATCCCGACGACCAACCCGCTGTCCGACGGTCACAACGTCTACGCCTCGACCCGCTTCATGAAGTACGGCGCCCCCGGGCAGAGCATCGCCTTCGCCCAGGAGATGCTGCAGGAACAGCAGAACCCGATCACCGTCGACGTCAGCACCGGCGGCGGGGGCGGCGGCAGCACCTGCCCCGACGGCGACAGCGACGGTTACGCCGTGTGCGACGGAGCCTGCACCCCGGCCGCCGGCGATCAGTGCGGCGACTGCAACGACGGCAACAACGCGATCAACCCCGGCGCCACCGACGCCTGTGACGGCGTCGACAACGACTGCAACGCCACCACCGCCGACGGCAGCGCCGAGACCTGGTTCGGCGAGATCTGCGACGGCCCCGACAGCGACCTGTGCACCGAGGGCACCTTC
>CAZBZH010000911.1:0-1814 GCA_964496265.1 uncultured Acidobacteriota bacterium
CTCGGCGGTCGGTTGCGCCTCGCCCTCCGGTTCCTGCCCGGCGGGCTGCGCCGCGAGCGGCAGGCACAGGCAGAGGGCGAGGAACCACAGCGGAAGGCCGGGCCCGTACCCGGGCCACCGGCACCTTTTTACGCGGCGGGTTCGATCGAGAATCACGTCGCGGATCGTATCAAGAATTCGCCGCTCCGGTGCCTGACGCCCGCTCCCGAGCGACGTATACTGCCGGCCATGAGTATCCCTACCCGGCAACGCCGCCCGCTGGCCATGTTGGGCCTGCTGGTCCTGGTCGTCGCTCCGGCACTCCTGGCCCAGTCATCCAACGAATGCGACATGCCGGGGGAGACCCCCGACGTGATCGTCGGCGATCTGCACGAGACCCGGCGCTGGGGTAAGGTCGGCGACATCACCGGGTTCTCGGTGGGCACCTACTCGTGCAACGTCGGTACCTGCTGGCTGAAATGGATCGACGACACCAACGAACACCCGGTGATCGCCCAGAACATGTACCGGCTCAAGGACGGACGCTTCGAGCACGTCGGACAGAGCTGGCTCAAGCACGGCTTCAACGCCCTGTCGTTCCAGATCTGCAATACCGGCTGCATCCCCACCGACGGAACCCATCTGGGGGTCAACTGTTCCGACCCCTACTCCTCGGCAAACAACGGGCAGCAGTTCCGCATGGGGGCCAAGTTCGAGGTCAACCCGGTGACCGGCGACTTCCCGTACCCGTATACCGGCCAGAATCAGTCGGGCGATCCGATCTACAAGCGCCTTCAGGTGCACGATGACGACCTCAACCCGGCGATGAATTTCGGCGCCGAGTACTTCGTCGAGGGGCACTACATCGCCGCCGATGACGCCGCCGCCGGCAACGATCTGAACAACGCCTCCTACCGGCCGATCCAGGTGACCGGCGGCGCCGGGACCTACAACATCACGTTGATCGGCGCGACCCAGCGGGAGCAGCCGGGTATCGCCGCCTGGGGGGACAACGACGCCGGGGTCACCGAGTCCTTCGTCGACATTCCCGGCGACGGCCGCTTCTACGTCTCGTCCAAGGCGACCGACCTGGGCGGGGGCATGTGGCACTACGAGTATGCGGTGCAGAACTACAACTCCGATCGGGCCGCCGGTTCCTTCGCCGTGCCGATCCCCCTGGGGGTGTCGGTATCCAACGTCGAGTTCAGTGACGTCGACTACCACAGCGGCGAGCCCTACGACCTGACCGACTGGACCCCCGGCGTGTCGTCGGTCGAGGTGCGCTGGGATACCGTCGACTTCGCCGTGAACCCCGACGCCAACGCGCTGCGCTGGGCCACCCTCTACAACTTCCGCTTCGATGCCGACGTGGCGCCCCAGAGCGGCACGGTGAACCTGGGGATGTTCAAGCCGGGGACTCCCCAGCAGGTCGGGGTCACCGCGGTGGTGCCGACGGTGTGCAACTCCAACGGCGTGTGCGATGCGGGAGAACATTGCGCCGCCTGCGCCGCCGATTGTCCCGACAGCGGACCCGACGACGATTCCGACCTGACCAACGTCTGCTCCGACTGTAACGATCTGGACGGCGACAACCAGGGCCCGCCCGGGCCGGTGGGCACCGTCGAATTCGTCAGCTCGATGCGGCTGCAGTGGGAAGCGCCGGCGATGCCCAACGGCAGCGGACTGCGCTACGAGGTGCTGCGCTCCCCCGACGCCGGGAACTTCGACGGCGCGACCTGCCTGACCCCCGCTCCCGGGGACCTGTTCGTCGATGACCCGACGGCGCCCACGGCCGGTCAGCGGTTGTTCTATCTGCCCCGGGCGCTGAACGACTG
>CAZBZH010000912.1:0-1814 GCA_964496265.1 uncultured Acidobacteriota bacterium
TCCCCGATGTCCAGCGAAATGCCCCGGGCCTTGCCCCCGGACTCGGCGATCTCGGCGGCGGTGCGCTCGGCCCCTTCCAGTCCCCGGGCTGCAACGACCACCTCGGCCCCGGCCTCGGCCAGTGCCTGGGCGATTCCCCGGCCGATCCCACGGGACCCACCGGTCACCAGGGCGACCTTGCCCTCGAATGTCGACGGCCCTTCGAACGTGCTCATGCCTGGCTTCCTCCCAGTGCTTCGACCGCCGCCTCGACCCCGGCGGGGTCCTCGACGTTCAGCACCTTGGCGGGTTTGTGGATCCGGCGCATCAGACCGGCCAGGACCCGGCCGGGTCCGATCTCGACGAAGGTCTCGATGCCGTCCTTGACCATCAGTTCGATGACTTCGTGCCAGCGCACCGTGGAGGCGACCTGGCGAATCAGGGCCCGCCGAGCGGCGGAGCCGTCCTGGACCGGCTCGGCGTCGACGTTGACGTAGACCGGCACCTCCGAGTCGCGGAAGTCGATGGCGGCCAGCACCGGCGCCAGCTTTTCGGCGGCCGGCTGCATCAGGTCACAGTGGAAGGGGGCACTGACCGGCAGGAACGCCGCCTTGCGGATGCCCTCCCCCTTCAGCCGTTCCACGGCCCGCTCGACGGCGGTGCGGTGACCGGCGATCACCACCTGGCCGGGGCTGTTGAGGTTGGCCGCGGCACACACTTCGTCGCCGGCCTCGGCGCGGCAAGCTTCTTCGATCATCTGGGCGTCGCCGCCGATGATCGCGGCCATGGCGCCGAGACCGACCGGCACGGCGTCCTGCATGAAACGCCCGCGCAACCGTACCGCCCGGACTGCGTCCTCGAAGTCGACGGTGCCCGCGGCGACGTGGGCGCTGTATTCGCCGAGGCTGTGCCCGGCGACCGCGGCGGGCCGAAGGCCTCGGGCCTCGAGGGCACGCAGCGCCGCCGTGGAAACGGTCAGGATCGCCGGCTGCGTCGTTTCCGTCAGCGCCAACTGTTCCTGAGTTCCCTCGAAGCAGGTCTTGGATAGCTCGGTTTCGAGGGCGCTGTCCGCGGCCTCGAACACCTGGCGGCTCTCGGGGTAGGCCTCACAGAGTTCTTTCCCCATCCCGGGCGCTTGAGAGCCCTGGCCGGGGAAGAGGAACGCGTATCGTTCTGCCATGCTATTCAGGTCCTCTCGATTCGGCTGGCCGGCGAAAATGGTCTGTCCGGCGCCAAACTACCAGCGCGACCGCGCCGGAGGCAAGCTACCAGCGCACCACCGAACCGGCCCAGGTCAGCCCGGCGCCGAAGGCGGCCATCAGCACCACGTCCCCCCGGCGGACCTTGCCCTCCTGCACCGCCTCGTGGAGCGCGATCGGGATCGAGGCCGCCGACGTGTTGCCGTAGCGGTCGATGTTCAGGTAGCAGCGCTCGGCGGGAACACCGAGGCGGTTGCCCACGGCGTCGATGATCCGCCGGTTTGCCTGATGCGGGATGAACCAGTCGACATCGGCGGGGGTCAGGCCTGCGCTGTCCAGCACCTCGCGGCAGACCTCTTCGATGGAGCGGACTGCCATCTTGAAGGTCTCGTTGCCGCGCATGCGGATGAAGTGAAGCTTCTCGTCGATCATCTCGCGGCTCGGCGGGTGCATGACGCCGCCGCCCGGCCGGCAGATGAAGTCGGCCATGCTGCCGTCGGTGTGCATCGCCGAGGCGAGCACTCCCCGAGGCGCCTTGTCCGCGGAGGTCTCCGAGGGCTCGGAGGATTCCGAGGTCTCGGAGGACTGCCCTTCTCCTGGGGAGCCGTCTCCGGTCCCGCCGTTGTCGTCGATCCC
>CAZBZH010000913.1:0-1814 GCA_964496265.1 uncultured Acidobacteriota bacterium
AACTTTCCATTGAGCAACTGGAGCGTCTCAGCATTGAAGTTCTTCGCTTTGCAAGTTTGGCCGATCTGCGGCAGTGGCTCGATCGGTTGGATTGCTTGTAGTCGTTGGGATAGCAATAATGGGATGGAGATACGAGGATAAAGGCGATGCCGCGGATGCCGGCGGCGTAGGCCAGGGCCGCGGCGTGGTTCCCCGACGAGTGGGCGATGACCCCGTTGGCGGCTCCGCGGCTGTCGAGGTTCAGCACCGCGTTGGTCGCCCCGCGGGCCTTGAACGCGCCGACCCGTTGCAGGTTCTCGCACTTGAAGAACAGTTCGGCGCCCAGCGCGTCATCGATGCGGGCGGAGGTCAGAACGGGGGTGCGGACGATGTACGGACGGATGCGGTCTGCGGCGGCGCGGACCGCCTGCAGATCGATCGAGGCGGCTTGTGTGGGCAATTCAGTCCTTGAGCGTGAGGGACGCGATCACGTCTTCCTTGACCAACTTCTCCAGTTCTCGTTTGTACTGCTGTTTCGTCCCTTCGTCCAGGGGAACAAGCGGTAGGCGGGGGTCGCCGCCGCGCAGGCCGCGCAGATCCATCGCCGCCTTCAGTCCCGCGATACCCTGCTGGGTGCCCAGCAGCATCGCCGGGCCGCTGATCTTTGCCTGCAGCTCTCCGGCCTCGGGCCCCTTACCCGCCTTGGCCTTGTCGTAGATCTTCCTGAACACCTCGGGGAAGATGTTGCCCGCGGCGAGCACTCCGCCGGTGGCGCCCTTCTGCAGCCCCGCCTCGAAGATCCGCGCGTTGCCGCAGAGGATCTCGAAATCCTCGGGGACCCGCAGCGGGACGTTCCCCAGCCAGTCGATGTTGCCGCCGCTGTCCTTGACCCCGGCGATGTTGTCGAACTCGGCGAGCTTGCCCACCAGGCTGAGGGAGAACTGGATGCGGGTGAACTGGGGGGCGTGGTACAGCAGAATCGGAATCGGCGACGCCTTGGCCACCTTGCCGTAGTGCCGCACGATCACCTGCTCGGTCATCTGTGAGCGGTAGTAGAAGGGCACCGACACCAGCGCGAAGTTGGCCCCGGCATCGGCGGCCAGCTTGGTCAGGCGAATGGTCGCCGGGGTGGACTCCATCCCGGTGCCGGCGATGAGCGGGCGATCTCCGGGAACCGCGGCCCGGATCAGCTTGAGCATCTCGATCTTTTCGCTCTCGTCGAGCATCACGGCCTCGCCTGACGACCCCATCGCCAGGTAGCCGTGCACTCCGACCGACTCGTAGGTCTCGAGGTTCGCCTTGAGCGCCCCCAGATCGAGTTTGTCGTCGCTGAACGGAGTTGCGAGGGGCAAGATGAGGCCGGGCAGATTCATGGGTCGCTGCTCTCCCTTGGGTCCGGTTGCTGAGTCTAGTCAATCCACGCCTGATTACGGAACATCGGCGCCGGATGCCCGAGCTTGAGGGGCCGGGCCAAAACGGTAATCTCGATTTCGGACCCGTAAATCGATCTTGCTAAGTGCAACAGATTAAGTAACTTATTGGTCTGGGCCCCCGCCGGCTGGTCCGCCACCCGAAAGGGACGTAAACTTTCAAAGGCTAAACCCAGAAACGGACGACAATGCAGCTACGGCTCCTCTTTGCGGTGGGTGCCGACCTCCAGTCTCCCGCGGTAACCGGCGGGCTGCCGGGGGTGCCGGATCCACGCTCCCGGGAAGTCGAGAGCCGCGGCGAGGTGTCCGCCGACCAGGGAAATCCCGGCCAGGGAAATCCCGACCTGGGGCGGCGCTCGCGAGCGGACCTCGAGCTTCCGTCGAGGCCTCGGGCCTCGCGCCGGG
>CAZBZH010000914.1:0-1812 GCA_964496265.1 uncultured Acidobacteriota bacterium
TATCCCGGCCCAGCTCGACGTTGCCGAAGAAGCGGAATCGCTCGTTGGCGGCGGTGCGGGCGTAAACCGCGATCACCTTCTTGATCTTCTGGTGGTCGGGGGCGACTCCCAGCCGTACCAGTCCGTAAGGGGTCGGCAGCCGGTCGAACATGTCGACCTCGACGGTCAGTTCATCCTGGTCGAACAGATGCTGCGCGGCGTAGAACCCGGTGGGACCCGAGCCGACGATGGCGACGCGCAGCGGGCGTTCGGGACTACCGGGCTGAGACATGCCGACCTCCGAAGATGCGTAGCGGGAAGGGGCCTTGATACCATGGTGGCGGGCTACAGCCAAGGGAGTTTGCGGTGAACAATTTCGATCTGGTCTTGCTGGCTCTGGCGGGCGCGCTGGTCGTCTTCGGTATGTTCAAGGGGCTGATCCGGATCCTGATCGGCATCGCCGCTCTGGTCGCCGCCTTCGCCCTGGCCGCCAGCTTCCATCAACCGCTGGCCGACAAGCTGGCGGAGATGTCGGTGCCCTTCGTCGGGCAGCGCCTGGTGGCCTACCTGCTGATCTTCGTCGGGGTGATGCTCGCCGGCGGGTTCCTGGCCCGTTTGCTGCGCAAGATGGTCAAGATCGCCATGCTCGGCTGGGCCGACCGGCTGGGTGGCGCGGCCCTGGGCCTGGTGGCTGCCGCGTTGATCTCGGCGCTCCTGGTCCTGCCGGCGGTGGCCTACTCGCCGACCACCCGGGACTGGATGACCGGCTCGACCCTGGCCCCCTACATCACCGTCGTCGCCGATGCCGCCAACTACATGGTGCCCGGCGACTTGCGGGTACGTTACCGGGAGGCGGTCGAGGATCTGCGCCAGCGCTGGCGGGAAGAGCAGTACCCCAGTATCTGACCCACCGGCCTCCGGTCCGAAATGCCCGCCGGGTTCCGCTTGAAACCCTGCGGGTCGCGTCGTATGGTCCTCCATTCGTGCCCGGCCCACCGCCTTTCTGTCCTCGTGGCCGGCCGTTGGGGCCTACCGTGATCCGAGCTCAGAACCACAGCAGCTACCCCCGGGTGGGGGATACCGCCCTGGAAGAGCGCCTGCGCGACACCCATCGCGACTTCCTGCTGGGCAAGGCCAGCGCCGAGGCGCTGGCCGAGGTTCAGGACGAGATGGGCACCGTCCTGGTCGCCGATCAGAGCCGCGCCTTCATCCAGGTGGTGACCGACGGGATGGTGCGCTGGGACGGCCCGCTCTCCTTCGTCAGCGAACACCTGAACGGGGTCGAGCATGGCGGACCGATGCGCTGGTTCGAGACCTGGCTGTTTGACCGCCGCCCCGTGGTCAGCGGTCCGGTGAGCCGCGGCGGCCCGTTCATGCTCCACGGCTACAAGGTGGCCGAGGATGTGGCCCAGACCCACCTGAAGGTGGTGCTGCCCGGTGCGGTGACCTTCGCCCGCCACGCCGACGACCGGCACTACAACGACCTGGACGCCCTGGCCGATGCCGTCGCCGACGCGCTGGCCGCCGAGGTTGCCGAGCTCGCCGCCGCCGGCGTGGGCTGGTTCCAGCTCGACGAGCCCTGCCTCTGCCGTCACCCCGAGGATGCCGACCGAGTGATCCGCACCGCCTCGAAGATCTTCGCCGCCGCCGGCGGCGAGGCGACCACGATCCTCTCGACCTACTTCGGCGATCTGTCCGCTCTGGCCGATCGTCTCGGCGAGCTACCCGGAACTCATCTGGGTCTGGACTGGATCCACGAAGGGGGCAAGGCGGGCGAGGCCCTGCTGGGCAAGGTGCCCGAGTCCAAGGGCTTGGCGCTGGGGTTGTTCGATG
>CAZBZH010000915.1:0-1807 GCA_964496265.1 uncultured Acidobacteriota bacterium
TACCGACTTGTTCCGATTCTGGACGAGGTCCTTCAGTACGATCCGGACCTGATCAACGCCTGGCGCGAGTGGGACGACAGGGCCTGGCTCTGGACCGACGCCGACGGCGACGGCCGGCCGCAACAGTCCGAGGTCACTTTCTTCAAGGTCGCCGGCGCCCAGGGAGGCTACGGGAGCGTCGACTCGAACCTCGGCGTCTACCGCGCCTACGGGGGCGGCTCCTGGGGACCGATGTTCGTCGAACGCTACAACGTGACCGGCTGGAATCCGGTAGGCGCTCCGATCTACGGCGACTTTCCCCAGGGAGAGATCGTCGGCACGGGCAATGTTGCCCGGGAGGTGACGCCGGGCGGCTACGGCGCGCCCTACGTCGGCTTCGACGAGGAGACCGGCGCGGTCTTCACCGCCGTCAACGACGAGATGCCCGACTGGGGCGTGGCCATCGATGCCTACGTCAAGAAATGGGATGCTGCCGGCAATCTGCTCTGGGATGTCGGTCGGGGTGGCGCCCAGTCGTGGAACCGGGCACCCGGAGAGATCTACGCGTTCCGCCACTTCAGCGGCGTGGTCAAGGGCAACGTGGTGATCAACGACTTCTCCGGCGGCTGGCGCGAGAACACCGCGGTGACCTACGTCTGGGACCGGGATGGTCTCTGGGTCGGCGGCCTGTTCGATCAATGGCACCGCGACACCGAATCCTGGTATCTCGGGCTGGGAGGCGAGTTACTTCAGGGAGACATCTTCGAGGCGGCGGACGGCCACGTTTACTATGTCAGCAACTGGGAGAACGAGGTTCGCGTCTTCAGGATCAGCGGATGGGACCACTGGCAGCGTAGCGACGGGACGGTCACGCTCGATCACGATCTACCCGACCGGCCCACCGTGTCGATTTCCGCGATCGACTACGCCGGCGGCGAGTCACCGATCGACCCGCTGCTCGTGAGGATCACTCGTAACGATCCGGCCGGCCCTCTGAGCGTGTTCTACAGCGTGGGTGGATCCGCCGATGCCGCCGACATCGCCGAGCCCCTCAGCGGCGTGGCCGCCTTCGCCGCGGGAGTCGCCCAGGTGGACCTCGCGCTGACACCGGTCGATGACGGCGCGCCCGAAGGGGAGGAGTCTCTGACCCTGACCCTGCTGGACGACAGCGCCTACTTGATCGATGCCGCCTCCCGCGCCCTGACACGGATTCGCGATGACGAGATTCCTATGGTGAGCCTGACCGTTCCCGATGCCCTGGCGTCGGAGTCTCCCCGGAGCCCGGGAGCGTTCTCGCTGACCCGGGAGGGAGCCGGCGGGAACACCTCGGTGGCCTACACGGTGAGCGGCAGCGCCGGCGATGAGGACTACGTCGAGACCTTCCCGGGTCTTCAAACGTTGATCGACGGCACATCTCAGGTATCCCTGCCGGTCACCCCCGTCGACGACGGTGAGCCCGAGTTGGACGAGACCCTGACCCTGAGCCTGATCGCCGAGGCCACTCCGGACCCCGGCGTCGGCGCCATCGGCCGCGCGGACGCCTGGGGCAGTGTGGACGCACAACCCCAGTGGGCGGCCGACGGCACGGGGCTGGCGCCCGACGATACCCATTCGGCGTCCCCCTTTACCCAGTGGCGTTCGGACGGCTGGACCGCCGCTTGCGACGTGGGGAACCACGCACGCCCCGAAGTCGGACGCACCGTTGACCTGGAGATCGAGCTGGACCGCCCCTACGACCTGACCGGCTTCCACGTCTGGAACTGGGGACAGGAGTTCGGAGCCGGCGGATTGATCGATCAGGGACGAGGCATCCGGGAGATGCAGATCT
>CAZBZH010000916.1:0-1806 GCA_964496265.1 uncultured Acidobacteriota bacterium
GTTCATGAGGATGGCGGAACGCATCCTCGGGCCCGAGGCGACCCGCATCGAGCAGGTGCGCCTCGACGAGTATTGATCGATCTGAGTTGAATCGCGACTCGCTCGTCTTGTTTGGCGAGTCGCCTGCGGAGCATCGATGTCACGACACGACGGACGAACCCCCGAGACCCTGCGCCCGGTCAAGATGACCCCGGGCTACATCCGCCACCCGCTGGGCTCGGTGCTGATCGAATGCGGCGATACCCGGGTGATCTGCAACGCCAGCGTCGAGGACCGGGTCCCGCCGTTCCTGCACCACAGCGGCGAAGGCTGGGTCACCGCCGAGTACGGCATGCTGCCCGCGTCGACCAGTTCGCGGATGCAGCGGGAGGTTTCCCGGGGCAAGGCGTCGGGGCGGACCATGGAGATCCAGCGGCTGATCGGCCGCGCGCTGCGCACCGTCGTGGATCGCCGGGCGCTGGGCGAGCGCACCATCTGGGTCGACTGCGACGTGATTCAGGCCGACGGCGGCACCCGCTGCGCCAGCATCACCGGCGGCTTCGTCGCCATGGCGATGGCCATCGACAAGCTCAAGCAGGACAAGCGGATCAAGGGCGGCGGCAAGGTCTTGCGCGGCGCCGTCGGTGCCGTGTCCGTGGGCCTGGTCGAAGGGGAGCCGGTGCTGGATCTCGACTACGTCGAGGATTCGGCGGCGGACGTCGATATGAACCTGGTGCGCACCGATGCCGGCGAGTATGTGGAGCTTCAGGGTACCGGTGAGAACACGACGTTTTCCCGGGATCACCTGAATGAGCTGCTGCGGCTGGGGGACCTCGGTGTCGACCGGCTGATCGCGGCGCAGAAGGAAGCGCTGGGGGATGCCTGGGAGCGGCTGCTCGGTTAGTTGCCCCCCCGTTCCGTGCGCCCCCGATGCGCCTCAGTTCATCGCAACGTTCACAGCCTCGGTCGTTCGGCGGGCCGCGGGCAGGAGCCTTTTGTTGAACAGCTCCGATAAGCCAACCGTCGTCGTTGCTACGGGCAACAAGGGCAAGCTGAAGGAGTTCCGGCTGGCGCTGGAACAGGTCGGCTTCGCCGTAGCCGGGCTCGAGGCGCTGTCGGAATCGATCGAGGTCGAGGAGACCGGCAGCACCTTCGCCGCCAACGCCCGGCTCAAGGCCGAGGCGTATTCGAAGCTGACCGACCACATCGTCGTCGCCGACGACTCCGGCCTGGAAGTCGACGCCCTCGGCGGCGAGCCCGGCGTCAAATCCGCCCGCTACGGAGGCCCCGGCCTCGATGACGAGGGTCGGCTACGCCTGGTGGTCTCGAAGCTGGAAGAGGTCGAGGACCCAAAGCGCACCGGCCGTTTCCGCTGCTCCCTCGCCGTGGCCCGGGCGGGGGAGACCGTCGCCGAGTTCGACGGGACCATCGAAGGGCGGATCCTGCGGGAGCCCCGGGGGGAAAACGGATTCGGCTACGATCCGGTCTTCTTCCACGAGCCCAGCGGCTGCACCACCGCCGAACTGAGCCCCGAGGCCAAGCAGCAGGTCTCCCACCGTGGCGAGGTCATCCGCAAGTTCGTCGAGGCGGTCCGGAGCGGCTCGCTAAAGCTCTGAGCTTGCGGGGTTTCCGTGTTTTCGGGGTGTGGCGCCGGGGCGCCGGCGGGGCGGTTGGCCAGTTCCCGGGTTGCTTGTTGACGACCCCCGGACCCGGTGGTAACTTACGCGATTGTCAAGACCGCACACGTGTTCCTGAGTAGCTCAGTTGGTAGAGCAGGTGGCTGTTAACCACCGGGTCGGCGGTTCGAGTCCGTCCTCAGGAGCCAAC
>CAZBZH010000917.1:0-1802 GCA_964496265.1 uncultured Acidobacteriota bacterium
AACCGCCGGCGCTCCGGCGGGATCTGCAGGCCGTCCAGGGTGTTGGCCAACGCCTCGGCGCCCAGCGCCGCGGGCACCATGCCGTGGAACACCAGATAGATCAGATCGGACAGGTCGACCAGTTCGACCACCAGCTCGTCGAGCAGCGGAAAGGTGTCGACGATCACGATGTCGAACGCCCGCCGGGAGAGCCCCAGGATCCGGGTCAGCGCCGAGACGGTCACCTCGGCCGCTTCGTCGGGGTTGGTCGGTGCGGCCAGCAGCCGCAGGCCCGAGGAATGGGAGGTGCACATCTGTTCGAGCATCGTCTCGTCGAGACGATCGTGTTCGCGCACCGCGTCGACGATGGTGGTGCTGGGGGCCAGGTCCAGCATCGAGGCGCAGACGCCGAGTTGGAGCGACAGATCGACGAGCAACACCCGTTTATCGGTGACCGACGTGATCGCCGTGGCGGTATTGACCGCCATGGTCGACTTGCCCACGCCCCCCTTGTTGCTGATGAACGAGACGATGGCGCCCGAACGGCTGGAGCGGCGGTGGGGCCGCATGATCCAGCGATCGTAGATCGAACTGAGTTCGGTGCTGGATACCGGGCGCCGCAGGAAGTCCCGGGCGTGGGAGCGCAGTGCCGTAATGATCCGATCGGTCTGGCCGTCGCTCATCCGGTCGTCCTGGAACACGCCGACGACGACCGACTGGGGCGAGACCGTCTCGACCTCGTCGCAGAAGGACTTGAGCGCGTCGATGCCCTCATCCAGGTCGGCGAAGACCAGGGCTGGGCTGCGCGCACGAGCCGACTCGATCGCCTGGCGATAGTCCGAGGCGAAGGTCAACTGCGGATGAAGACTGGCCGTACTGTCGACGGCCGCGGTGAACTCCGCCCGCAGCAGCGGGTCCGAAGTCACGACGAGGAGGCGTTTGGTCCGTTCCATCTCAGCGCACCAGCGCCGCGGCGAGCAGCGGCTCGTCCAGGGCGTCGAAGGAGGCGAGGACCTGAGCCAGATCGGTGGCATTCAGCCCCACCAGCGCATCCCCGGGCCGGGGCGCCGCGTTGCGACGGGCCATCCGGCTTGCCTGTTTGGTAAAGATCAACTGACCGGCGACGATCGCCACGTCATCCAGGTAGCCGAAACCGACTACCCGCTCGACTCCGGAGACCAACTCGTAGATCGGCACGTAGCCCTCGTCGGCGGCGGAGACCGCCGGTACGGTTCGCTGCACCACGGCCCCGAGTTCGAACGAGCCGTCGAGGAAGGTTCCCACCGGCAGCAGGCTGCCGCTCACCGTGACCACACCGACCGGCTGGATATCCAGCACCGCCGGAGCCCCCGCGGTCAGGCCGTCCCAGAAGGTGCGGGTCAGCCCGAAGTCGGTGCGGCCGAGGAGTGCCAGGCCGCCGTCCCGGGCCCCGATCGAACCGGCGCGGCGGGCATCGGCGATGGCGACCGCGCGCAGCCCGATCCCGTCGCGGCGAGCGGAAGCGCCGTCGACCTCCTCGAAGGACATGGCGCTCCCCTGGCCGAAAAGAAACGGCAGCCGTGGCCCGCTGGACCGGGTGCCGGCGACGTTCTCTCCGTCCCCGACCCGGCGCAGGCGCACGAGCATCGCGGGAGCGGTCGGTGCTTCGGGCGTCGCGGCGGGGAGGAAGTCCCCCCGGGTGAAGTCATTGCCCTCGACGGAGATTCCCCCGTCGACGAACGAACCGGCGACCATGTCTCCGCCGATCTCGTTGACCAGGTTCAGTTCCAGCAACGGGTCGTAGACGCCGTTGCCCGATTGGCCCAGTTGCCGGATCCAGGGGG
>CAZBZH010000918.1:0-1796 GCA_964496265.1 uncultured Acidobacteriota bacterium
CATCAGCGTGTTCCTGGTCGAGACCGCGTCTGATGGATTCACCAAGGGCACCAACCTGAAGAAGGTCGGGATGAAGGCCCAGGACACCTCGGAGCAGTTCCTGGTCGACGTGCGGGTGCCGAAACGCAACCTGCTGGGGCAACTCAACGCCGGCTTCGGCTACCTGATGTCCGAGCTGGCCCAGGAGCGGATCTCGGTGGCCCTGGGCGCCGTCGCCGGCGCCGAGGCGGTGCTGGAGCAGACCGTGGCCTACGTGCAGGAGCGCAAGGCCTTCGGCAAGACCATCGCCGCGTTCCAGAACACCCAGTTCAAGCTGGCCGAGATGGATACCGACATCTCGCTGGCGCGGACCTTCCTCGATCGCTGCCTGGAGCTGCTGGTGGCGGGCAAGCTGGACGCGGCCACGGCGGCCAAGGCCAAGCTGTCCTCTACCGAGGTCTACCACCGGGTCTGCGACGAGTGCGTGCAGCTGTTCGGCGGCTACGGCTACATGTGGGAGTACCCGGTGGCCCGGGCCTGGGCGGATTCCCGGGTGCAGCGGATCTACGCCGGCTCCAACGAGGTGATGAAGCTGATCATCGGCCGGGACCTGCTCAAGGGCTGACCCGCGCCCGCTCGTGGTCCGGCGGCGTCGGGCACCTCAGTTGAGGTCGGCCTTGCTTCCGGGGTGATCCGAACGCATCGCCTTCAGCGCCAGCACCCGCTGCAGCGATTCGTCCAGCAACACGCTGGCCCGCTGCTGGCGGACCCACAGGTTGTCTTCCTCGAGCAGCGACTGGCGGATCGCCGGTTCGATCGGCAGGTGGGCGCAGGCGGAGTTGACCGCGGTCTCGAACGAGACCCGGTCGTCCATCACGAAGCTCTCGCCGGGACCCCGGCGCAGCTCCCGCAACAGCGCGCTCTGCGAGGCCAGCAGTTCGAGCTTGGCCGCCTGGGCATCGTCGCCGTCCTCGTCCACCGGAGTCTCCCCCAGGGGGCGGATCTGCACCCGCCGGTAGGGCCGCTCCTGAACCACCTTGTTCAACTCGACTCGCTGGAGGCCGATCAGCCGCAGCAGCATGCGGCCGTCGGCCAGGGTGTCCAGTTCCTCGATGCGGCCGACGGTGCCGATCGGGTGGAACGGCGGGCTGCCCTCGTAGTTCTCCTCGAAGCCCTCTTCCAGCAGTGAGATCGCGATCAGCCCCTCGCCGGCGACGGCGTCGTTGACCAGCTCCCGGTAGCGGGGTTCGAACACGTGCAGCGGCAGGACCACACGGGGGAAGAACACCACGTTGGGCAGCGGGAAGACCGGAACCTCGTTGCTGGCCGAGACCGAGCGGACATCTTGCATGGGCGGCTCCCTGAAAATGGCGGGGGACGGCAGGGGAATCATACCAATCCGGGCCAATGTGCCCGGGAGGGCGGCGGCTGGTAGAGTCAAGGAGGCAATCAGGCCCGTTTCCAAGAGGAGCGAACCCATGCGCCAGATCCTGCGCGCCACCGCGATCGCGGTCGGACTGCTGGCCGCCGCCGGTGCCTTCGCCGCCGGCAACTCCAAGAAGATCACCGATGTAGAGGCGTCTCCCGAGCAGGAGGCGACCCGACACTTCAATCAGGGCATCCAGCTGCGGGACGCCGCCTGGAAGGCCGAGAAGAAACTCGCCGCCGAGAGCGACCCGAAGAAGATCGCCAAGCTCGAGAAGAAGATCCGCGGCTTCTACGAGCAGGCGGTCGAGGAACAGCTGAACGCGACCAGGCTCAATCGCCGCTTCCACGAGGCCTACAGCAGCCTGGGCTACGCCTACCGCAAGCTCGGC
>CAZBZH010000919.1:0-1787 GCA_964496265.1 uncultured Acidobacteriota bacterium
ACCGGCTCGGCACCACTCCGGAGCTGCGGGTCAACGGCGCGATCATCCCCAACGCCCAGATCGGCATGACCTCGTCCTTGCCCTCCCGCGGGTTGGCCGCCGCCCGCTATGTCGGCGTCAAGCTGCGCCACGGGATCAACGACCTCGAGGTTCGCTCGACCGAGCTGGACGAACGGGGTGAGGCCCAGGTGATCCTGCCGGGGACCACCGTCGGGCTGCGGCTGTCGACCCCCGAACAGGGATGGATCGCCGACGGCGTGACTCCGGCGCAACTGATCGTCGAGGCGGTCGATGCCGCCGGCGTCCGTTCGATCGAGCGGCCGGTGATCACCCTGGATATCCGGGGCGCGGGCAAGCCGCTGAGCGCCGACCTGGATCCGCAGATGCCGGGCCACCAGGTGCGGCTGAGCGACGGGTCCGCCCTGGTGCGCTTCGCACCGCCGAGTGTCCCGGGCCGGGTGCACATCAAGGCCGAAGGCGCCCAGAGCGAGAACGAGATCTTCATCGACGTGCGGCCCGCGACCCGCTCCTGGATGGTCTTCGGTCTGGCCGAAGGCCGGGTGACCGACGGTGCCGGCATCGAGGGGGACGGCGGCGGACCGCCGACCCTCGACGACGACATCAGCGAGGACGGCGGCCGGGTCGCCCTGTTCGCCCGCGGACCGATCGGCGAGCGCTCGCGACTGACCGTTTCGATCGATAGCGAACGGGATCCGGACAACGACCGGCTGTTCCGTGGCGACCTGGAGCCCGACCTGTTCTTCCCGGTCAGCGGGGACGACAGCCGCGAGACCGACGAGGCACCGACCCAGTCCGAGGTCTACGCCCGCATCGACGGGCCCGGCGGTTTCGCCCAGTACGGCGACTTCGCCACCCGCCTCGAACGGACCGAGTTGGCCCGCTACGACCGGCGCATGACCGGAGCCTCGGGGCGGCTGCAGAACGGCGCCTTCACCATGCAGGCCTTCGCCGCCTCTTCGGATCAGTCCGCGGCCCGGGACGTGTTCGAGCCCGACGGAAGCTCCGGCCCGTTCCTGCTCAGCGGAAGTCCGATCGTGGCCAACTCCGAGACGGTGCTGGTCGAGGTGCGCGACCGCTTCCAGACCGACCAGGTGTTGACCCGCTACCCCAAGATCCGTGACGTCGACTACGATCTCGACCCGATCGCCGGAACCATTCTGTTCCGCTCACCGATCGCGCCCTTCGACGGCGAGCTGAACCCGATGCGCATCGTGGTGCTCTACGAGGTGCGGTCCGCGGTCGCCGACAAGGTCACCGGGGGCGCCCGCTTCGCCTTCCAGGCCGCCGAGAACTTCGAGATCGGCGCCAGCTCGATCTACGAGGAGCGGCCCGGCGACGATCTGGAACTTCACGCCGTCGATCTGACCTGGCGACCCAACCCGGGCACCCTGATCCAGGGGGAGTACGCCGAGAGCGAGTTCGATTCCGAGTCCGAGGCGCTGCGTCTCTCCGCCGCCGGCCGTAGCGGTCTCGACTTCGCCTGGGAGGTCAGCTACCAGGACCTGCCCCAGAACTTCGCCAATCCCTCGCTTCTGGGCAGTCCCGAACTGGGAAGCAAGCGCGCCGGCGCCAAGGTCCAGTGGGAACCCGACGACGACTGGCGGGTCCGAGGGGAGGCGTTCACCCAGGAGGACCAACGAGTCCAGGTCGAACGGGACGTCCTCTCGGTCGACGCGGAGAGACAGTTCGAGAAGGTCGCGGTCCTCGCCGGGGTCCGCCGCCAGCGATGGCGAGAGATCCAGGCCTTCGCGTTCGGCGAATTCATC
>CAZBZH010000920.1:0-1782 GCA_964496265.1 uncultured Acidobacteriota bacterium
TGACGCCCAGGTCGCCGGAGGCACCATGCGGGACTTCTACCGCCGGCAGATCGGTGACGCGGCCGATCCGGCGACCCCCCATGACATTCCGGCGCTCAACAGCATGGCCCCCGACGAGCTGGAGGCGGTGTTCGAGTATGTCCAGGCGTTCAACTTCCGGGACGACGGCAGCGATACGCCCCTCGATCCGGTGCAGTTGCGTCAGACCTATTGCTACCAGACGTTGCCCCGCAACCTGTTCGGCGATCTGGGCACGCCAACCACGCCGGTGCCCTGCGAGGTGCTGGATCGGGACGCGCCGGAGCAGCCGGCGTTGATCCAGAGCCAGCGGGTGCTCGATCAGGGGCACGAGGTCTGCGAGATCTCCTGGGAGCGCAACGACGAGACCGTCGACGGCACCGAGCTCTACGAGGTTTACCGGGTGCTCGGCGTGCCTCGTGACCTGAACCTGGACCGTCTGCCCCCTTCGTGGCTGGCCGGGACCGTGCTCCAGTCCAGCGTGACGGGGAGCCGGGCGGCCTTCGTCGACACCACCGTCCAGGCAGTCGATGCGGGGACCACCTTCTTCTACGCCGCCCGGGCACTGGACGCGGCGGGGAACGCCAGCCCGCTGAGCGGGTTCGTGCCCTGCGTGCCCCGGGATCTGATCCCGCCGGACCGGGCGACCCTGAGCCTTCGCTGCTGCGAGGAAAACCCCGGAGATGTCTGTCGCGACACCACCTTTGACGAGCGCTGGATTCAGGAGGAGGGTGACCTGACGGTCCTGACCGGACCGAACTGCCCGCCCCAGATCGAGATCCAGCAGCCCAGCGACGCCTGGGGGGTGCGGGTCTACCGTTCCTTCGACGGCGTCAAGTACGTGCCCGGCCCCGAGGTCACCACCTCTCCCTGGTCGCCGGACTTCGAGCCGATGGTCGACTCCAAGGTCTGGTACAAGGTGCGGGCCATCGACCCCAGCGGCAACTTCGGCGCCTTCTCCGAACCCGCCTCCTTCCTGTTCAAGCTCGGGGTGCCGCTGCCGGCGCCGACGATCAAGAACGTGCTGCTCGATCTGCAGGACGACGGTGACGGCGAGGACTGGATCCGCATCCAGTTCTACTCGATGAGCCCCAAGGCGCTGCTCGGCTTCTCCGTCTGGACCAGCTACTTCACCGAGGGAGAGGACCCCGATCCCGCCGATCCGCTGAACTACGTGGATCACTTCGGTCAGCAGAACCTGGGCAACGTGCCGGCGCAGAACACCGACTCCTGGGTGATCAAGCCCGGCGCCCAGGCGCTGGAGAACACGATCACCAACGTGGAGCCGGCCAGCGGTCGCTTCCTGACCTACGACCCCAGCACCTCGCTCTACACGATGAAGGTCAAGGTCGGCGAATCGAACAACGTGATCCTGCACCTTCACGCCATCAGCTGGGGCGGGGGACCGAGCAACGTCAAACCCTACGCCTGGGACGGCTTCGGCATCGGCGACCTCGAACTGAGCTGGCCCAACTGGCCGCGGCAGAATCCCCGGCAGTATCAGGTGACCAACACCAGCCTGCTGTTGACCCCGGCGCCCGGGGGAGGCATCGAGGTGTTCTGGTCCGCCGAGCCCGCCGGATGCGGAGGCGGCAACGAATCGCCCTTCATCGTCTTCCGCCGTCGCGAAGGATCCCGTTTCTGGCAGCAGGTCTCTCCGTTGATCACCTGCCAGACCCCCTTCGATACCTCGCTCACCTGGACCGATCCCGATACGGAGCCGGACACCTGGTACACCTACACCGTCGTTCGCTACGACCTGAA
>CAZBZH010000921.1:0-1772 GCA_964496265.1 uncultured Acidobacteriota bacterium
ATCGGTCCCGGGTCCCGGGTGCGGGTCACCGTCGATGTGACCGACGTGACCAAGAAGGTGCGCAAGGGGTTGGACGGTCTCGACGGCGCCGAGCGATACGACCGGATCGAACGCCGGCGCAAGGAGATGGTCTCCGCCTGCGAGGAAGACGACGGACATCGCTGCCGGCTGTTCAGCTTCTACGGCGGCTTGCAGTACTACCTGGTCAAGCAACTCGAGCTGCGGGACGTGCGCATGGTCTACGCCCCGGCGCTCTGGATCGGCCGCTTCGGTGGCGACATCGACAACTGGATGTGGCCGCGGCACACCGGGGACTTCTCCTTCTACCGCGCCTATGTCGGTCCCGACGGCAAACCCGCCGATCACGCCGAAGACAACGTGCCGTACAAGCCGCAACACTTCCTCAAGACCTCGCCCGAGGGAGTCGAGGAAGGGGGCTTCGTGATGGTGACCGGGTATCCCGGCAGCACCGGCCGCTACCGCCTGGCCGCCGAGGTGGAGAACACCTTCACCTGGAGCTACCCGATGCGGCGCAAGTCCTTCGACCGCCGTCTCGAGATCATCGAGGAGCAGACCAAGGACCGCCCCGACGCCAAGATCAAGTACGCCTCGATGGTCGGCGGCATACAGAACGCCAACAAGAACACCCAGGGCATGCTCGACGGCTACGCCCGCAGCAACATGCTGGAACGGCGCCGGGCGCTGGAGAAGGAACTCCAGGCCTGGATCGAGAGCAGCCCCGAGATTCGCAAGAAACACGAATCGTCGCTGCGCGATCTCGAAGCGTTGATCAAGGAGCAGCAGTCCACCCGGGAGCGCGACCGGTTGCTGGTCGCGTTGAGCCGCAGCACCCTGGTCTCGACCGCCGGCACGCTCTACCGCATGAGCCGGGAGCGGGAGCTCGAGGACATCGATCGCGAACCCGCGTACCAGGAGCGCAACTGGCCGCGGATCAAGGCGCGGATGCAGCGGATGGACCGTCGCTTCGACGCTCAGGTCGACCGGGCGCTGTGGCACGACGCCATCGTCCAGTACCTGGAGCTGCCCGCCGATCAGCGGGTGCCCGAGTTCGACAAGTTCCTCAAGCTCGACAAAGGAGTCGACGGTCTCCAGGCGCGTCTGGAAAAGATGTACGAGAAGACGCGCCTCGATGAGCAGGATCATCGCCTGGAGCTGCTGGAGGCGACGCCGAAGCAGCTCGAAGAAAGCGCGGATCCGTTCATCAAGCTCGCGGTGGCGCTCTATGACTTCCGCCGGGCGCGGGAAGAGAAGGCCGAGGCGATCTCCGGTGAGTTCAACGCCCTGCGCCCCGCGTACATGGAAACGATGCTCGAGTTCCTGCGCAGCAAGGGGCAGGCGGTCTACCCCGACGCCAACAGCAGCCTGCGCGTGACCTACGGCACGGTCAAGGGGTACTCCCCCCGCGACGGGATCGTCTACGAGCCGTTCACCCGGCTCGAGGGGATCGCCGAGAAGTTCACCGGTGAAGAGCCCTTCGATCCGCCGACCAAACAGATGGAGCTGATCGACGCAGGCCATCACGGCCGCTTCTCCCTCGATAGCCTGGAATCGGTGCCGGTCAACTTCCTCAGCACCGTCGATACCACCGGCGGCAACTCCGGCTCGCCGACACTCAACAGCAAGGCGGAGTTGGTCGGCCTGTTGTTCGACGGCACCTACGACAGCATCAACTCCGACTGGGACTTCGACGAGCGCACGACCCGCGCGATCCACGTCGATGTGCGCTACATGCTGTGGGTCATGGAGCACGT
>CAZBZH010000922.1:0-1763 GCA_964496265.1 uncultured Acidobacteriota bacterium
GCTGCTGTTCGTCCTGGCCCTGTGGCCGGCCCGGTCGGTCTCGCTGGCCTCGCTCACCGGTGCCCTGGGACTGGGCGCGGGGATGTGGCTGTTCGACGGTCTCGGGCTGGAGCGGGTCACTCCCGGCTGGCTCGCCGCCGGGATGGCGCTTCCGGCGTTTCTGGCCTGGACCCACCGGGAGAACTTGCGCCGCCTGCTGAACGGCGAGGAACCGCGGATACGGCTGGGGCGCCGGGACGGCTAGTCCACCGTGCGGTCCACCGCTTCCTCGGCGGCAGGCACCGGGGTCGGGAAGCGGCACGCCAGCGGGAGCAGGCCGGTACGCAACTGTTGCCCCGGCGAGACGGTGAAGGTCCGGGGCTGATCGCCGTGGACCACGCTCATCCAGCCCTCGCTTCCGGCGGGCCGCACGGCGATGCCGAAATCTCCACCGGGAAGGGGAGTGGCCTCGAAGGGAAACGCCCCGGCGTTCACCGCGACATCCCGCAGCAGCAGTTCCTGGGTCGGCTCCCCGGAAGAACCGTGGGGGTAGTGCAGCACGGCGATGTCCAGGGCCTCGGGTGGGTCGGCATCGACGCAGGCGACCGCTCCTTCCAGCGTCGCCGCGGGAAGTACGGTGATGCGGAGCGATTGGCTGCGATTGGCGATCACCTCGAGCACCACCCGGGCCCGCATGGCGGAGCCTGCCCGGAAGCGGGCGATGCGATGGGCCGAGTCGTCGCCGTGGATCTCAGCGACGGCCAGGTAGCGGCCGGGCCAGACTCCGTCGGCTCTCAGGTTGCCCCGTTCGTCGGAGTGGAGTTCGATCCGCGTGGCCTTTTCCCTGAGCTCCGGGTCCGCCAGCAGGACATCCAGGTTGCCGTCCTCCCGCTCCAGGACCAGGCTCACGTTGGCGGCGGCGGTTCCGTCGATGCCGGTGGCGAGCCCCAACAAGGTGCCGGCGGGCTTCAGCTGGGCGCGGACCTCCCGGGGGTACTTCTTTTCGCTGGTGACTCCGGGCACCCGCTTGCGCCCCTCGGCGAATTCCGGATGGCCGACGACGGCGATGTAGTCCCCGTCGGGAACGCCGTCGAGCTTGGCCGGCGCGTAGAAGCCTGCCTCGGCGGCGGCCACCGGTTCGTCCCCCCGTTCGGCCTCGTCCATCGGCCAGAGTTCGACCCACGCGCCGCTGATGCGCGTTCCGCGGGGATCGTAGACCGTGACCAGCACCCGCGAGCCCTCCAGGCGCTCGCTCCAGACCTCGAAATCCAGCCGGGCGTCCTGGCCCGGAGCCAACTCGACCTCGCCGAAGGGCGGATAGCTCTCCTGGACCAACCGGCCCTCGACGGTGATCTCCCAGACGCCGGCGGGGAGGGTCATGCTGTAGCGGCCGTCTTCGTCGACCGAGGTCGAGATCACGTTGTTGGACGCATCGGGGGTGGCCAATCCTCCCCAGTCTCCGGCCTGGATCAGGTGGGCCTTGACCTCGGCGTTGACCGCGGGGCCTTCGAACAGGATCTCCCCTTCGAGCTGGGCCTGGGCCCGGTAGGACCAGTGGATCTCGACCGCGGACTCACCCGGCACGAGTTCGACCTGCGCCCGGGGACCTTCGATCTCCAGCCCGTCGATCTCGAGACTCTCGTAGAGCAGGCCCGGCTCGGTCTCCAGGGAGACCTGCCACTCACCCGGGGGGAGGACGGCGCGGCCGCTGCGCTCGATGGCCACCGCCCGTTCGACCCCGGTGTCGACCTGGCGGAAGCGGGCGGTCGCCGAGGGCGTGGGGC
>CAZBZH010000923.1:0-1762 GCA_964496265.1 uncultured Acidobacteriota bacterium
AAGCGTCCCCCGTCCAAAACCGACCCGGCCCTACCCGGCTTTCGCTTCTACTCGGCGGCGCCTGGCTGGCCCTCGGCCTGCTGGCACCGCTGCCGGAGTCGACCCTGGCACGCACGGAAAGCGCGGGACCGGATCCATCCGCCCGGCAGGAACAGAACCGTGTCGACCGGATCCTGGCCGGGACGGACGCCCGCGAGCAGCGCGACCGACTGCGCGGTTATATCAAAGGCTTCGTCGACCGGGGCGCGGTTCCGGCCGCGGCCATGCGCATCGTCTGGTCGGAGCGTTCGGCGCTGCAGATCACGGCCGGCCTCGATCATGAACGTCGGATCCCGATCGCCTCGTTGACCAAGTCGTTCACGGCACTGGCGGTGATGCAGCTCGTCGAACACGGCCACATCCAACTGGACGAGCCGGTGACGCGCTACGGCGTGAAGATCAGCGGCGCGCGGAAAGGCGCCGGGGCGATCACCACCCGCCATCTGCTCCAACAAACTTCCGGCATTCTCTACGGCACCCGCCATCAATCCGGCCCGGCCGGTGAACGCTTCACCTACTCCAACGGCAACTACGCCCACCTGGCCCGACTGATCGAAAACGTCAGCGGCCTGGAAGGCCATGAGTACATCCGCGCCAACATTCTCGTGCCGCTGGAGATGGACGACTCACGCGTAAGTAAAAGCTACAGTGGGTCCTCCGGGATCGCCAGCACGGCCGCCGACCTAGCCCGCTTCGGCGCCATGCTCCAGGCCGAGGGCGCCTATCCGGGCGGTCGCATCATTGAAGCGGAAACCCTGCGCGAGATGCTGAAGCCCCCGCCCTTTTTAAAAGAGAAAACCGACGGCGTCTACTACGCGCACGGTTTTCGTGTTGACCTCGCGGACGGCGACATGGTATCCTTTTTCCACGCGGGTCTCTGGAACGGGTGTTTCGCGGAAGTTCGGGTCTTTCCCGGTTTGAACGCATTTCTGATTTCCATGGCCACGCCGGAGTCGTACAGGAACCAGGCCCTGAACGACTACCGCTGGCACACCGTCCAGCGCGCTCACAGGTATCTGAAGTCACTGGACCATGCTCGTCGCTCCGCGCAGCCCCCGACCGCCGCTCCCCGGGCGGACCGCTGATCTTCGGTCCAGGATCTCGTCTCACCGACTGCTCACGCTCCCGGCGCTCTTCGCATTCGTTCTCATCGCTTCATCCTGTTCGAGTTCGCCGGACGGGGACCATGCTTCTCGCGTCTGCCCGTCGCCCGAGCTTACCCTGCGCGGGATCCATCCCGACTTCCAGGCCGGCCCGAAGGCTCACGCGGTGCGGCGCGGGATCGAATGGCAGATTCGTCATTTCGCCAGGCAGGGTTACTTTACGCGTTTCGCGGCGGCCGTCGTGATCGGCGACCGGGTCGCCTACCGCTACCAGTATAATACGAAGCCCGAATGGGTGTTCGGCACGGCGTCGATCACCAAGACCTTCACGGCCCTGGCGGTCATGCGTCTGGTGAGCGCGGGCAAGGCCCGCCTGGACGACCCGGTCCGGAAGCATCTCCCCGAACTCCAGATCGCGAGCGAAGTGCTGGGTTCGGATCCAGTGACGATCCGCGATCTACTCTCCCACACCTCCGGCCTGCCCGACATGCGCTACTACGAGCCGCGTTACTGGCGCACGGCCCACGGCGTCAGCTATCCCAACCAGGTCTACCCCACCGGCCTGCACTACCGCTATTCCAACCACGGCTTCATCATCCTCGGTCGGCTGGTGGAAGCAT
>CAZBZH010000924.1:0-1762 GCA_964496265.1 uncultured Acidobacteriota bacterium
AAGATCATCGCCGGGTTGTGGTTGGCGTGGGTCGCCCTCGGCACTCCGGTGTCGGCGCAGTCCGAGGTCGCGGAGGCCGCGTATCGAAACGGTGACTATCAAGCGGCGGCCGAGGCCTTCGAGCAGGCGTATGCCGACTCGGAGGGCGATGCGCGCTTGCTCTACAACCTGGGCAACAGCTACTACCGGCTCGGTCAGCTGCCCGAGGCATTGGTCGCGTACGAGCGCGCCCGTCTCGGCATGCCGCGCGACCAGGAGTTGCTCGCCAACGTGGCGCTCGTCCGCCAGAAGCTCGAGCTGGGCAGCGCCGAGGGTGAGCCGTTCTTGGAGGCCGTCGCCGACCTGCGTGCGAGCTTCACGGTGAGCGAGCTGGTGTGGATCTGTCTCGCGTTCCAGATCGTCGCCGCCGGCTGCCTCGTGCTCGGTTGGCGTCGCGGCTGGGTGCGTGGACTCGGTTTCGTCGCGCTGGTTCCCGGGTTGTTGCTGGTGGCCGAGATCCTCTGGCTCGGACCGTCGCGTCCGCCGGCCGGGATCGTGCTCGCGAGCGACACGGCGGTCGTCTCGGAGCCACGTGACGGTATGGAGGCGGTGATGACGCTCCGTGCCGGTGTCGAGGTCTCGGTCGTCTCGTCGGGACCCGCGTGGACGCAGGTCGCCGTCGAGGGGCGGCGGGGCTACGTGCCCGCGGCCAGCGTCGGGATCATCGAGTGAAGACCAAGCGTTCGATGTCCTGGCGGGGCGTGATCCCGTGGTACGTCGTACGCTTCGATCGAGGCCTTCGCCGCAAGTCGTGGCGATTGGGGCTCCGTCACCTCGGCTTGCTTCTCGTGTGGGCGTTCGGCTGGGAGCTCGCGAGGTTCAGCCTGCCCGGGATGCTGATCGTCGGGTGCGGCCTGTACCTCTGGGTCGGCCTCCCGCTGTTCTTCGGTGCTGTGGCGCTGGTGATGCGCCGTTGGCGGGTTCTGGCCTGGGCAGTGGTCACGCTGGCGGCGCTCTTCTGTGTCCTCCAGCCGGTCGCTTGGCTCGACCGGCGGCACCGGGCGGAGTCGCAGCAGCGGGTGGACGTGATCGCAGCGGCGCTCGAGCGGTATCGGGGTGAGCACGGCGACTACCCCCAAGCGTTGAGTCGGCTCGTGCCGGAGCAGCTCGCGGTGCTGCCAGAGCTGCCGTACTGGATCGGGTCCCTCGGCATCGGCTACTCGAAGGACGAGGACGATTACCTCCTGTCCTTCAGCCACTCCTGGGCTTCCGTCCCCAGCAGGCGTGACTCCGAGGGTTGGCAACGATGATCAAGCACTGCCTCTGGCCAGCTCTGTTCACGATCGTCTGGGTCCTGCTCGGCCTCGAGGCCCTCGACTACATGTGGGGTGGACTGTGGTTCGGCGTCCTGTTGATGCTGATCGTCTTCCGCCTCGTGCAGGTTCTCGTCGCCACGATGGTGCGCCGGTTCGATGTCATTCCGTCGGCCATCGCCTGGATCGCCGCGGTCGTCGTGACGTTCCTGCTCCACATGTTCGTGGTCGAATGGCAGCTCGAGATCTCGCAGGAGCGAGGCGACGAAATTGCCGAGGCGCTCGAAAACTACTTCGAGCAACACCGTGCGTATCCGCTCGCTCTCGATGACCTGGTTCCGGACATGATCACGGGATTACCCCGACCGGCGACGGGGCTCTGGCACGCCCGGTCGTTTCACTACTCCACGTCGATGGACGACTACTTGTTGGAGTTTGCCGCACCGGGCTTCCTGTTCTGCCGACGGGAC
>CAZBZH010000925.1:0-1459 GCA_964496265.1 uncultured Acidobacteriota bacterium
CTTTGCAGCGTTACGGTCACGGTTTCTCGTGCAACGGGCACCTCCCGGCACCGTAACCCTGTGGTAGCATCGGCGAAACTTCACCAGCAACGAGCGCGTGTTCTCGTCGGGGGATGCTCCATGTCGTTTTCCAACATCGGTCGCCGGTTGGCCGTTTCTGTTCTGGTTTCACTCCTCTTTGTGTCGATCCTGAAGGCCCAGCCGCCCGAGGTGTCGGGCATCACCCCGGACACCGGCCCGCCCGATCGCCCGACAGTGGTCGAGGTTGAGGGTGCCGGGTTCTCCGAGGCTGCCACCGTCGGTCTGCTCGACGGGGGTGGCTACCAGATCGGCATGAGTCGCACCGGTTTCCTGTCTCTCGAGGGCGCCGCCAGGCTCGGCGATTTCGTGTACTTCGGATCGTCGTTGGGGGACGGAGCCGTCTACCGGGTTCCGCTGAGCGACCTGGAGAACCCGACAGAAGAGCTGGTCCAGGGCATTGTCGGTCGAGTCGACAGTGTGACCGGTTTCCAGGACCTGCTGCTGGTGGTGAGTTTTCCGGATCTCGTCATCTACGACGTCTCCGGACCCGTACCCGTCGAGATCAGCCGTACCCGTCAGTCCGCCGGGGGAGGCACGGGCATGTTCTTCGCCGCGGATGAAGACATGGTCTACATGGCCGACAACTGGGGCTTTCAGATCATGGATCTCGCGGATCCGTCGGCTCCGATAACGGGCGAGAAGGCGGGGATGTTAAGGGATTTTCGCGATCGCTTCCCGGCCATGGCGGCGGCCCGCGGGCGAGTCTATGCGGCGTATCAGGCGTATCGAGGGGACCAGTGCGAGATATGGGTGCATGAAATCGTCAATCGTAGCCAGGCGCAATTTGTTCAGGCGTTGCCCATCGACGCCTTCGAGTGTTACGCAGCGGCCGCGGTCGATGGATACCTGTACGTCTTGACCGACGAGCGGGCCCTCGATGCTCGGCTGATGCTGCAGGTCTTCGATTTGACGGATCCCGACGCTCCGACCCTGGTGTCAAGCGAGGTAATCGGGGAGGCCGGCGCCGGGCGGACGCTCATCTCCACCGCGGGGGAGCGAGTCTACGTCGGTGAGTTTGCCGGAGTGGGCCGATTCTCACGCCTGCATGTGCTGGACGCATCCGAGCCCGCTCGTCCGCGCCGGGTCGCGATCGTCGGCGCAAACTGGCCACTTCAGACCGGCCCGGAACAGATGGTACCTCTCGGCGATGACCGGGTGATGCTCTTCAACGACATCAGCTTCCGCACCGATATCCGAACTTTTGACCTGAGCGTACCCAATCGTCCCCCGGTGTCGACCCTTCAGCGAAATGCCCAGTCCGTTTGGATTGCCGGTGATCGCCTGTTCATGGGGGATGAGGTCGGTGTCGAGGCTTTCGATATCCGCGACCCCATGAGCCCGAAGTCGCTCTGGCGGATCGATGATCAGCGGCCGTTCT
>CAZBZH010000925.1:1469-1759 GCA_964496265.1 uncultured Acidobacteriota bacterium
CAACGAACGCTTCGTCGTAATCGGAAACCGCATCTATGACATCTCCGCCGCCGGAGGGCCGGTGGAGCTTGCCTGGCCTGCCGAACTGCCGAGTTTCTCCCGAGCTGGGCTCCTTGACGGCAGCCTGCTCTTCGGAGTCGCTCCGCCCGACTTTCCGAGACGATTCTGGCCCGCAGTGTGGGCCGTGGATCTTGACGGCCCTGAAGGCCCGCGGATGATCGGTGAGCCGCTCGTCATTCAGGGTGTGGGCCATCTGAACGGGATTGCGGCGTTAGATGGAACGACACTCT
>CAZBZH010000926.1:0-1755 GCA_964496265.1 uncultured Acidobacteriota bacterium
GTATCGGCGTCGCAGGGGTCGCCGAGGCCATCCTCGTCCAGATCTTCCTGGCCGGGGTTGGTAATGAAGTCGCAGTTGTCGCAGGCATCGCCGAGGCTGTCGCCGTCGTTGTTGGCCTGGTTGTTGTTCGCCGCGTTGGGACAGTTATCGCAGACGTTTCCGATGCCGTCGGCGTCGTTGTCCGCCTGGTCACTGTTGGAATCCACCGAACAGTTGTCGCAGACGTCGCCGACCCCGTCACTGTCGCCGTCGTCCTGGGTCCCGTTGGCGTCCAGCGAGCAGTTGTCGCAGAGGTCGCCCACGCCGTCCATATCGAAGTCGGACTGGGAGGTGTTGACGTCGTTCGGGCAGTTGTCGCATGCGTCGCCGATACCGTCGCCGTCGAGCACGTCCTCCTGGCCGGGGTTCGCGTCCGCCGGACAGTTATCGCAGACGTCACCCAGATCGTCGTCGTCGGTATCGGTCTGATCGGTGTTGGCGATCAGGATGCAGTTATCGTCACAGCCGGTCTGGCCGGTGTCACAGGGCGTACCGCTGTCCGTGTCGAGGATCGTGTCCCCGTCGTCGTCGGTATCGCAGACGTCGCCCTCGCCGTCATCGTCGGTATCGAGCTGATCCTCGTTGTCGTCCAGATCGCAGTTATCGCAGACATCGCCGAAGCTATCGCCGTCGGAGTTCGTCTGGTCGGCCGGGCCGTCCACGGGGCAGTTGTCGCTGACATCCGGCTCGCCGTCGTTGTCGTCGTCGCTATCGCAGGCGTCGCCTTCCGAATCGCCGTCGCTGTTGAGCTGGTCCGGGTTGGCGTCGCCGGGACAGTTGTCGCAGGCATCGCCGGCGCCGTCCCCTTCGCTATCCGCCTGGCCGGGGTTGAAGTTCAGCGGGCAGTTGTCGCCCAGTCCGCGACGGGTGTCGTTATCCAGATCGACGGCGGAGATCAGCCAGGTCTCGCCGCTGCTCATGCGGCCGTTCATCTCGCCGTCGGCATCGGGGACACCGGCGAGGATCTCCTCGATCCCGTCGCCGTTGACGTCGCCGCCGGCGACACGGCTACCCAGGGCGTCTCCGTCCTCGGCGCCCTGGGCCCAGAATTTCAGGAAGAAAGAACTGGCGTCGATGGTCGAAGGCAGCGGGTCGTACTGGGCCGCCTGGCCCATGACCACGATGATCTCACCGGAACCGAAGCGGCACTGGCTCAGCTCGGGATCGCAGTTGGCGATCGGGCCTTCGGCGTCGGGCACGCCGATGATCAGGTCCTCGAGGGTGACGTCGACGTTCATCCCCATGCCGCCGTCGAAGTAGCTGTCGGCACCGGGAGTCGTCGTGCTGCAGGTCGAGATACCGAAACCGCAGGTCACGTTCTCGATCGCCAGGGAGGCGCCGAGCAGATCCCCCTCTTCCGCGCCGTGGACCGTCAGATCCTCGCCGCTGAAGCGCAGATCGATCACGGACGGAGGCGTCGTCTCACCGAAGATGACCGAAACCCGGCCGGCCGCCGAGCGGAAGTCGTTGTTGGGGCCGTCCGCCAGGCTCGAACCCACGGCCAGGTCGTCGAAACCGTCGCCGTCCAGGTTGCCCATGGCCAGCGCGGCGCCGGCGTTGTCGCCGGTCTCGTCGGCCCAGATGCGGATATCGGCGTCGGTCTGCAGATCGATCAACGCGGCCAGGGAGCCGCCGCCGAAGACCACCGAGACCTCACCGGACTCGCCGCGGTCGCCGCCATCGGGGCCGTCACCACCGGGCGAGGCCAGGGCGATG
>CAZBZH010000927.1:0-1748 GCA_964496265.1 uncultured Acidobacteriota bacterium
GGTCAGGTGCCCCCGTTCGGCGGCCAGGCCGGCGTCCTCGTGGAGGAACGGGGCCTCGCAGACCAGCAGATCGGCATCCTGCGCCAGGGCGATCGCCTTGTCGAGATTCTCGGGGGTCGGCCGGATATCGGTGATGTAGGCCAGCCGCTGGCCGGGGCTGCGGCTCAGGATGTCGTCGATCAGCTCGGCGGCGGGGAGTGAGCGGGGCTCCCCCTCGAGGGTCTCCGCCTGAAGAACCTCGTCGGTCGGGCGGCAGCGGCGAGCGATCTGCTTGAGTTCCCTCAGCCAGGCGCCAGGCCGGAGGCCGCGGCGGGTCAGCCGGTCCTTGTTCACCGAGATGTGTTCGGTCTCGCGCAGCGCGATGGCCATCACCGGGATACCGTGATCCAGCAGATCGGCGTGGAGGGTGAAGGCGCGCTCGGCGTGGAGCACCCCGACCCCGGCCGCGTCGCGGGTGAACGGTCGCTCGGGGAGCGGCCTGCGCGCCAGACTGCCGGCGCCGCTGAACTCGGCGGCATGGATGGTGTCCCCGTCGATCTCCTCGGCGACGATTCGGATCGGATAGTGCTCGATCAGATTCCAGTCGTAGCCGCGGAGCTTGCCCTCGACCCGGTCGATGAACCCCGGCGGGCCGCTGATCGTGAGCGGCCGTTCCCGGCCGAGGATCTGACGCAGCAGCACGTCGAAGCCGATGAAGTGATCCATATGAGTGTGGGTCACCATCGCCCGTTCGACCCGCATCAACTTGCGCGGCGCCAGGCGTGACAGGTCGCCCAGATCGCAGAGCAAGGCCCGGCCCTCGTCCATCACGTCGACCCACAGCGCCGGATCGCCGGTGGCACTGTTGACCAGATAGGGAAGAAACACCGCGCGCATGAAGGCATTGTTGCATGGGTCATGGGATGCCTCGTCACCCGCCGGGTGGCAGATGCCGGGCCGTGCGCGCGCTGATATGATCCGCCGCTTCGTTTGGAGAACGGCGTGGATACAGAGTCTGCGTTCGCAGACACCTGGGAGAATTTGAATGCTGCGCAGCTTGTGGGGACGGCGTGTTTTTGGGGGCGCCGGCGAGGGGTGGTCCGGCTTGGTTTCCACCGGAGTGTTGTCCGCGAGTCAGATTTCGACCCGCTGGTTCTCGGCCGGGTGGCTCCCAGCCGTGTCCCTGATCGCGGTGGTCAGCCTGTACGCCAGTTCCGCTGCGGCGTTCGCGGGCGAACTGCCGGCGGCCAGCACGACCGAATCCACCGCAGCAGTTGCCGAGACCTGCAGCGCTGCGTCAAAGACCTGCGCCGGCCCGGATAAAGAAGAGCAGACCGACTCGACGCCGGGTGACCGTAGCGGCGGACCCGACACGGAGCCGCTGGACTCCACCCTCGTCGAGACCGTCGTCGTCGCCAGCGGCGCGGAGCTCCCCCGCGGCAAGGTCGGACGCCACGTCGAGATCGTCGACGGTGAGCGGTTGCGCCGCGAAGGCATCCGCACGCTGCCCGAGGCGCTGCAAATGGTCCCCGGGGTCGACGTCCGGCGGCGCGGTGTGTTCGGCATGCAGGCGGACGTCTCGATCCGCGGCGCATCCTTCGAGCAGGTCAAGGTGGTCGTCGACGGCGTCCCACAGAATGATCCTCAGACCGGCCACCACCACATGGACCTGCCGGTGCCGGTGGAGTCGATCGAACGGATCGAGGTGTTGTTCGGCGCCGGGGCGACCGTCTGGGGCGCCGACGCGCTTGGCGGTGTGATTCACATCG
>CAZBZH010000928.1:0-1740 GCA_964496265.1 uncultured Acidobacteriota bacterium
CACCTTCACTCCGGCCGGCGCCAGGATGTAGCGCTTCTCGCCGTCGGCGTAGTGGAGCAGCGAGATGTAGACGCTACGGTTGGGGTCGTACTCGATCGTGGCGACCTTGGCCGGCACGTCGTACTTATCCCGCTTGAAGTCGATGCTTCGGTACAGGCGCTTGTGCCCACCGCCACGGAAACGCAGCGTGATGCGGCCGTGGTTGTTGCGGCCGGCGGGGTTGTGGCGCTTGCTGACCAGCTTCTTGTGCGGCCGCTCGGCGGTCACGACGTCGCGATCGCTCGCGGTCATGTTCCGGCGACCCGGAGAAGTCGGCTTGTACTTCTTGATGCCCATGACGCGTGTCCCTAGTCCTCGCCGTAGAGGTCGATGGTGTCGTCGGGGTGAAGGGTGACGACGGCCTTCTTCCAGGAGCGCTGCTTACCCCAGTACTGTCCGACCCGGCGAAGATCGCCGCGGACGACTTGGGTGCGAACGCCGGTCACTCGCACGCCGAAGACCATCTCCACCGCTTTGCGGATCTCGATCTTGTTGGCGGGCTTGGCAACCTCGAAGGCGTACTGGTTGTTCTCCACCTGAAGGTCGGTGCTCTTCTCGGTGACGATCGGTCGCAGGATGACCTGTTGCGGCGTGATCATGCGGCACCTTCCTTGGCGGCCTCGGAGCCACCCTTGGTCAGGCGAGCCTCGACCTTGCGCAGGCTGACCTCGGAGATCAGCAGCTTGGGGTAGAGCAGGATGTCGTAGACATTCAGGCCACCCACGTCGAGGAAGTTGGCGTCCGCGAGGTTGCGGGACGACAGCTGCAGCCAGCGGTTGTCACCGTCGACCAACAGGGCCTTGGGGGCCTCGAGCTTGTTCAGAGCCTCGGACAGCGCCTTGGTCTTCACCTCGGTGCCGCCGAACTCCTTGACGACGATGAGGTCGCCAGCCTGGGCTCGCAGGCTCAGAGCCGAGCGCAGCGCACCGGCCATGGCCTTCTTGTTGACGCCGACGTTGTACTTGCGGGGCTGGGGACCGTGGGTCACGCCACCGCCGCGGAACACGTTGGCGCGGCGCGAACCGTGTCGCGCGTTGCCGGTGCCCTTCTGGCGGTAGAGCTTGGCCTTGGTCCGGGACACGTCGGAGCGTCCCTGGGTGTTGGCCGAGCCCGCGCGCTTGGCCGCGCGCTGGGACCGGACGACCTCCCACAAGAGGTGTTCCTTGACCTCGGTCGCGAACACGTCGTCCGCAACGTCGAGCTCGCCCACTTGGGCCCCGGTGAGGTCGATGACGCTCAGCTTCGCCATGGTCCGTCTCTCAGCTGGTCTTGATCTCGACGTCCACGCCGGCCGAAAGGTCGAGCTTCATGAGGGCGTCGAGGGTCTGCTTGTTGGGCTCGAGGATGTCCAGCAACCGGGTGTGGGTGCGGATCTCGAACTGCTCGCGGGACTTCTTGTCGATGAAGGGTCCGCGAAGCACGGTGTACTTGTTGATCTTGGTGGGCAGCGGGATCGGCCCGGCAACCCTGGCGCCCGTGCGTCGTGCGGTATCAGCGATCTCGCGCGACGACTGGTCGAGCAGCTTGTGATCGTAGGCTTTGAGCCGGATCCTGATCTTGAGGTTGTCCACGGTATCCCCTACTCGATGATCTTGGTGACGATGCCGGCGCCGACGGTGCGGCCGCCTTCGCGAATCGCGAACTTCAGCCCGTCCTCACAGGCGATGGTGGTGATCAGCTTCACCTCGAGCTCGACGTTGT
>CAZBZH010000929.1:0-1740 GCA_964496265.1 uncultured Acidobacteriota bacterium
CAGGCGGTGGGGTGGCCGTCGTGGATCAACTCCCGCACGTCGTCGCCGCAGTCGCGCAGCGCTTCGAACCAGCGACGAGCGATCGCCCCTAACGGTCCCGGCTGGGAAACCAGCCAGGTGTCAACCCCGGCGTCGCGCATGCTCGCCGAGGGGAAGCGGAAGAGATCGCTCATGGCCTCTCCGGTGGCGCCTCTACTCTCCGTGGCGCTCGAACAGCTCCTCGAGCATCGACTTGTCGTGGAGCTCGCCGTCGCTCTTGAACAGTTCGACCTCGACCTTGCCGTCGGCCATGAACTCGACCTCCCAGCGTTCGCCGGGAACGGTGATCTCGACCATGACCGCGCCTTCGCGCAGGCTCGAGAGGTGGTAGTGGATCTCCGCCTCGTCGAGGCGATCGAGGAAGTCGGTCAGCTTTGAGAGTTTCGCCATCGGGTCCGTCCTGGTCGGGAGTCAGCCTGGTTAGCCAGCCTGGTCGGCCAGCCTGGGAAGATCGGTTGGAGCGGGAGCATAGCACCGGCGGGGCCCGGCCGAGGCGGGTTCCGCCGCCCTTGTCGGTAGCCGGTCGCCTGGATCGCTCCGGAGCGACGGAATCCTGACTAGGACACCCTCGGGCGACTGAACCCCTGCAACCTAAAGCACACAAAAAAAGGGGCTTAGACTAAAGGCTACACTCCTGGTACGCCGGTTGCTGTCTAGAGGGCCGACGGGCGAGGACCGCCCGCAAGGAGACCCGTGACGACGACCCTCGAGACCCTGTTGGCTCCCGCCCTCAAGCGGGCCGCCGAGATCCAGCCCTACCGGGCCACCGGGACCGTATCCCGGGTGGTGGGACTCTCGGTGGAGTCCGACGGTCCCCCCTGTAGCGTCGGGGAGGAATGCCTGCTGCTGGATACCCACGGCAAGGTGCTCTCCCGCTCCCAGGTGGTCGGCTTCTCGGGCAGCCGGGTGATCAGCATGCCCATCGACCGGCTCCACGGATTGGCGGTGGGCTCGAAGGTGGTGGCGCTCGGGCGGCAGCCGACCCTCTGTGTCGGCGACGGCATGCTCGGGCGGGTGCTCGACGCCGACGGCCAACCCCTCGATGAGGGGCCGCCGGTCGAGACCGACGTGCGCTACCCGCTGGACTGCCTGGCTCCGCCGGCGCTCAGCCGCCAACGGATCAGCGAACCCTTCGTCAGCGGCGTGCGGGTCATCGACGGCATGCTCTCGATGGGGGTGGGCCAACGCATCGGCATCATGGCCGGTAGCGGCGTGGGCAAGAGCACGCTGCTCGGCATGATCGCCCGCCACGCCAAGGCGGATGTCGCGGTGATCGCCCTCGTCGGCGAACGTGGCCGCGAGGTCCGCGACTTCATCGAAGAAGATCTGAGTCGGCAGGGGCTGGAGCACACCGTGGTCTTCGTCGCCACCTCCGACGAACCGCCGCTGCGCCGCATTCGCGCCGCCCTGGCCGCCACCGCCACCGCGGAGTACTTCCGCGACCAGGGCAAGCGGGTGGTGTTGCTGATGGACTCGATCACCCGGGTGGCGATGGCCCAGCGAGAGGTCGGCCTCTCCATGGGCGAGCCTCCCTCCTCCAAGGGCTATCCGCCCTCGGTGTTCTCGCTGCTGCCGCAGCTGGTCGAACGTGCCGGCGCGGTCCGTGAGGGGGGCAGCATCACCGGGCTCTACTCGGTCTACGTCGAGGGGGACGACATGAACGAGCCGATCGCCGATGCGGCGCGCTCCCTGCTCGACGGG
>CAZBZH010000930.1:0-1739 GCA_964496265.1 uncultured Acidobacteriota bacterium
CACGACGTCGTCGTCGATGTTGTTGTCGTTGTTGTCCTTGATCCGCAGGTACGAGGTGCCGCCCCCGCCCTTGTGCATCAGCACGTTGCCTTCGACGGCGCTGGCAGGCTCCTTGACCTCGATGGAGCCGTTGAGCAGGTCGATGCCGCAGCCGCTGACGTGGAACGAGTAGCATCGCGAGGCGTCGTTGGAGCAGGTGGAGTTGCCGATCGGATCGCCGGGGCCGGCGTCGGCGGTGAGGGTCAGCACGCCGGTGGGTAGGCCGTCGCCGCCGCTGCCGGCGCAGACGCCGTCGACGCAGGTCTCGCCGATGGCGCAGTCGCCGTCGCCGTTACACAGGCACTGCTCCGCCGGTTCGTCGCAGGTGGCCGACGGCTCGCAGGGGGACCCGCTGGACTCGCAACTTCCGGCGGACCCGCAAGTATCAACGCCGTCGCAGTAGACCCCGTTGTCGCAGCTCGTCCCGGGGTCGGCATGGTTCGTCTCGCAGGTCCCCGCCCCGTCGCAGGTGTCCGGGGAATCGCAGGCTCCCGAACCAGGATCGCCACAGGCCGTGCCGGCATCCTCGGTGCCGCAGGCGCCCGCACCGTCGCAGCTGCCGGTCATGCACTCCGACGGGGGGCACTCCTCCAGGAGATCCTCCCCTTCCGCCTGGTTGACGCATGTGCCGTTGTCGCAGGTCTGGCAGAGGCCGCAGTCCTCGGGACCGGCGCATCCACCGCCGCTACCTTCGGGGACATCCAGCTCGGGGCGCAGGCCCGCGGTGCCGTTCTCCTCGCTGCCCACCGCCAACGCACCACCGGCCGCCCGCAGCGCCAGGGTGATGGAGTCACCGCCGAGATACTGGAGATCGATGCTCAGGGTGCAGTCCCCGGCACCGCTGCAGTCGCCGGTGTCGGCCAGGTACTGCCCCGGATCCTCGTCACCGATGGTGGCCCAGGTCTCGAGGTCCTCGTCGATCTCCCGCCCGAACAGGTACACGCCGACCGGTCCGCTGCCCTGCACCCCGCGCAGGATCAGAGTCGCGTTCCCCGACGGGCTGACCTGGGTCAGGTCGAACTGGACGAAGCTGCGGAAGGCATTGCTGCCCTCCCGCAGGCGCAGGGAGGCGTCACCGCCGCCGTTGTAGCCGGTGTCCTGCTGCCGGACCCAGGTGTCCTGGTCGGCGGGCAGCAGGGCGGCCTGGGCGGTACCCGCCACGGCCAGCAGCAGCAAGAGAATGATCGCGCTTCGCAGTCGCATGAAGTCCCCCTCTGAGGTTGCGAGGCCGGACCCGGACCGGGCCTCGGAAGGGGACGCGCTATCGACGAGGAAAACGTGTCACCGGCGACCACGAAGAGCCGTGAAACCGCCGAAGCGAAGAGGATTCGCGGCGTGGAGCTACCCGGCGCCCAGCAGCTCGGCAACCCGCGCGCGCAGCGGCGGCAGCAGTTCCGCCTCGAACCAGGGGTTGCGCTTGAGCCAGATGTTGTTGCGGGGGCTCGGGTGGGGCAGCGGCAAGATCTCAGGCCAGTGTTCCCGCCAGTTCTTGACCGCCTCGGTGACCGTGCCTTTCACCGCGGGCAGGTGATAGTCCGAGGCCCAGCGGCCGAGAACCACCGTCAACTCGATCCCCGGGAGCTGCTGCAGCAGCGCCTCACGCCACGCCGGCGCGCACTCGGGCCGCGGCGGCAGGTCTCCGGATTTCCCGGTACCCGGGTAGCAAAATCCCATGGGCAGGATCGCGATCTGTTTGGGGT
>CAZBZH010000931.1:0-1738 GCA_964496265.1 uncultured Acidobacteriota bacterium
TAGCCCCGGTCGCGAAGGATGTTCCGCTGTCCCGCGGTGTTGGTGCCGGCGATGCCCAGGTTGTAGACCTCGGTGTTCTCCAACCGGGACTGCAGGACCCGGGGCCAGACGTCATCGACGTTCTCGACGCTGTCGCCGAAAGTGAACGAATCACCAACGGCGAGGATGCGTAGCTTGTCGTTGCGGGTCGTCGAGAACTCCCGGTCGCGGAAGCGGTCGCTGTTGCGCTGGACGTGGTCTTCGAGGAACGCCTGGCGCTGCGGCCCCGCGGCGTACCAGTCGCCCGAGGGCCCGGCGATGCGCAGCGCGATCTCGAGCAACACGAAGAAGACGAAGAGGGTCGCCAGCATGATGCCGGCGTTGATCGCCAGTGTACGCAGGCGGGATTTGGGGCGTGCTGCAACGTTCTGAGTCATGGAGCGCCCCCATGCTTCCGGCGATTCAGGCGCGCTAGCGAGAGGGCGGCAAGGGTGACCCAGCTAAGGAGACCCAATACCAGTCCGAACCATTCCTCGTTTCGCGGCTTGTGAATGATGACGACGGATCCGGAGCCCTCGATCTCGAACAAGCCGTTTGCCCTCGGCCGGAGCACTGCGTCACCCCTGTCTACTCGCCAATCGGAGGAAGCCGCGAGGGCGAGATCGACAACGCCGGCGCGAGGTAGATCCAGGACCACGCCGTGAGTGTAGTCCCACGACGGGTCGTAGTAGGCCGGTACGGGAGTCTCGTCGTCTCGATAGCGGGCGAACGGAGCGTCGGGCAGGCGGTAGAGCGATAGCCCATGTCCCAGATAGATGGGCGGCTCTATGGCAAGGCGTCGGACGACAGGGGACACGTCGTGTCGCGCAACGATCCGCTCAACGCCCAACTGCCGGAACCTCGCGGCGACTTCCACATCGGACAGCGTTCGGAGTTCGTCGATCGGAGTGATTCCGATCGCCCACCAATGCGGGCGCGCGCTGGCAGACGATGCGATCTGTTCCAGTTCGAAGATAGCGCGTGAGGTTGGAGACTGTTCAACGAACAAGCCTCTCAATCCCGCTACGCCGAATCCGTGGAGGCCCGCGCGCCCGCTCTCGACGTTCTCTTTCTCGCCTTGGGTGATGAGCTGGTCGATTCCGCGAAGTTGAAGTCCATGCCATGAGCCGTTCTGGGAGGCGGGGTCTGCGAGGACCAGGACAGGGCCGTTCCCTTCAGCGGGTAGCCGGATCCATTCGCCCGGTGGAATGACCGGCTCCGGGCCACGGGCGTCGTAGTGGAACGACAAGCCGGATCCGAGGGTTGGGACTTGCACCAACAGGAAACCAACGAACAGTAGAGCGCTCGCAGCAGTCAGGCCAGGCAGGATCCGTCGTCCGACGGGGTGCATGCGTAGTGCCAGTACCACTCCAGGGACGAGAGCGAGATAAAGCAACAGGCGAAAGCGGTGGTACTCCATCCGAATCGGGGGAGCTCCCAGGAGCGGGAAAATCACCGCCCGGCATCCATAGAGCAGTGTGAACAAAAGTAGAGCGGCGAGGAGTGGGTGCCGTCGGGCACTCGGGCGCCACAGCAGCACCAGGGCACCGAGCGAAACAAGTGCCAGCCATTCTGGAAGAATCGGCAGTGGGGCGTTGACCAGTCCGTCGGGAGAGGTCTCCCCGATGTGTTTGAGAAACGGGACCAGGAAAGGGGCTGCACCGCAGAGTCCGAAGAGAGAGATGGCGGCACCACGAAGCAGTGGTTTGGTAGTTCGAAC
>CAZBZH010000932.1:0-1736 GCA_964496265.1 uncultured Acidobacteriota bacterium
CCCTGGAGCGGCCGATCACCGGGATCAGCGCCAACCGCAGCGGGGAGCCCGCCTCACGCACCGCGGCGGAGGTGGCCCAGGGCCTGCCCGAGGGGATCGATCTGATCCTGGACGGAGGCCCGACCCCCGGGGGAGCTCCCTCGACGGTGCTGGACCTGACCCGGGAGCACCCCCGGCTGTTGAGGGAAGGCGCGGTTCCGCTCTCGGCATTGCGCCGCTATCTCGACGATATTTGATCGTCGACAACCTCGATGCTGCAGCTACAGGGTCTTTCCTGTAACATTTATACGTTGCTTGAGAGCCGAGGAGACGATCGCTGCGGGCCGATCCGATGGTGAGGCCCGGAGAGGAAAGTCCGAACTCCGCAGGGCAGCGCGCTGGGTAACTCCCAGGCCCGGTGACGGGACGGAAAGTGCAGCAGAGAGGAGACCGCCCGCGGTCGCTCCCGGAACGGGCCACCTTGTTCCGGCGTCTCACAGTGATTGCGGGTAAGGGTGAAACGGTGCGGTAAGAGCGCACCAGCATCGGCGGCGACGCCGGTGGCTTGGCAAACCCCGCGCGGAGCAAGACCAAATAGGGGAGCGTTCGAGGTCGGCCCGACCGAAGCTTCCGGGTAGGTCGCTGGAGGGTCTTCGGACCCGTAGATGAATGATCGTCCTCCGGCACCGGCGTTCGTCAAGAACATCGGTTCCGGGGAACAGAATTCGGCTTATGATCGGCTCGATAGCGGCACCGATCCTATCGGTGCGCCGGGTGGCAGGCCCCGGTGGGAGAGGGAAGTCTCGGAGTGAGCGTCCGTAAGCGCAGACCGCTCTTGGCTCGCGGTGCCGGCGTCGGAGTGGTTGCGACCGGGTTCCCGGTTCGCCATGAGGCCTACGCCTCCGGGCTCCGCTGGCTCCGCCGACGCTACCGCGTCGTCACCGGGGAGCACGTCGAGGCGGGGGACGGCTACCTCGCAGGCGACGACGACCGTCGTATCGCCGACCTCAACCGCATGTTGCGCGACCCTGAACTGTCGGCGGTCTGGTTTGCCCGCGGAGGCTACGGCACCGCGCGATTGTTGGATCGCGTGGACTGGCGCGCGCTGCGCCGCCACCCCAAGCTCCTGATCGGCTACAGCGATCTGACCGCGCTGTTCGCGCCGGCGCGGCGGCGCGCCGGTGCCCGCTGCCTCTACGGTCCGGTCGTGGAAGAACTCGCCGACGCCGGCGCGGCCAACCGGCGCTGGCTCGAGCGCATGCTGCGCGGTGAGCGAACCGAGCTGCGGCTGCGCAAACGGGACATCTGGGTTCCCGGCAAGGCGGCGGGGACCCTGGTCGGCGGCAACCTGGTCGTGCTCAATCATCTGCTCGGCACCCGCTTCGCCGAGGACACCCGGGACGGCATCCTGTTCCTCGAAGAGATCGGTGAGGAGACCTATCGCATCGACCGGATGCTGACCCAGTGGCGGCAATCCGGTGGTCTGCGCGGGCTTCGCGGGGTGGTGCTCGGTGCCTTCATCGGTCACGCGCGGACAAAGCCCTTTCATCCCGATCGGAAACTGCGTCAGGTGTTGCTCGAAGTCTTCGAGCCCCTGGGGATTCCGGTTGTTGCCGGGGTCCAGGCGGGCCACGTCCGTGGCAAGCGGGCGATGCCCCTGGGAGGGCGGGTCAGCATCGACGGCGCCGCCCGCCGGTTGCGATTCGATCCTGCCGCGTCATGAGCGCGCGGCGCCTGCGGATCGACCTAGCCTACGA
>CAZBZH010000933.1:0-220 GCA_964496265.1 uncultured Acidobacteriota bacterium
GTCAAGGGCGCCGCCGTGCTGAAGGCGATGGACCTGCCCGGTGGCGTGACGATCTTCGGCATCGTGCTGCTGGTCGGCGCGGTCAACCTGCTGGTCGGCTCCGCCTCGGCCAAGTGGGGGCTGATCGCCCCGGTGGTCGTGCCGATGCTGATGCAGCTCGGCATCTCGCCGGACCTGACCCAGGCCGCCTACCGGGTCGGCGACTCGACGACCAACATCA
>CAZBZH010000933.1:230-1734 GCA_964496265.1 uncultured Acidobacteriota bacterium
TGCCCTACTTCCCGCTGGTTGTCGTCTTCTGCCAGCGTTACGTCAAGAGCACCGGCATCGGCACCGTGGTCTCGATGATGCTGCCCTACAGCGTGGTCATGATCATCGCCTGGTCGGCCCTGCTGGTGCTGTTCTGGGCGACCGGCATCCCGCTGGGTTGGTCGTCCAGCTACGCCTACCCCGCCCCGTAAGTTCGAACTGCGCCGCCGGCGATTCCGATGCCGCCGGCGGCGCAAATCCCCCGCCCTGCGTTCCGCTCACCCCTTCAGGGGCAAACCGCGCTCAGCCGGGTCACCGCACAGGCCGCCATGCCCGCGGGCCGCTCCGAACCGGCGCTGTCCACGCCGTAGCCCCCCTCGTCGGTCGCGCTGAGCGGCACCACCAGGTAGTAGCGGTCCCCGAGTAGCGGCACGATCTCTTCGGTCAGATCCGCTCCGCTATCGGTGCAGGCGATCGACTGGTGGCTGTACCAGTTGCCCAGCTCCCCCTCGTAGATGCCGTAGTCCTGGGCATCGGCCCCACAGCTGGCGCCCCAGCGGAGCGTCAGGTTGCCGGCAGTCGCCGCCTTGTCCACCGTCAGCGAAACCGACGCGATGCTCCCCGGCCCGCTGGGACCCGCGACGGTGAAGGGGTAGAGGTAGACTCCACCCTCGTCGGTCAGCGGTGCCCCCAGGGCGATGACGCCCGGCGCCATCGCCGAGCCGACGCCCAGGTTGTCTCCGCTGACTCCGTCGCTGGCGGTGTAGGTCGTGGTCAGCAGCCATTCGCTACCGCTGCGATCGAACCGAAAGCCCTTACCCATGTCGTCCACACCGGAGGCGCCGACCACCAGGGTGTCCCCCAGCACCGAAACGTGACGGCCGAAGCTGTCCGCTGAGTTGCGCACGTCGGCGAACAGGATCTCGGTTTCGCTCCAGTCGCCATCATTCGGCCCGGTCTTCTCGATCACGTAGACCGTACCCGCGGAGAACCCGGGCCCATCGGTGCCGGACGCCCCGACGACGATCACGTCGCCGGAGATCGCCACCGCCGAACCGTAGCGCGCACTGCCCTCGGAATCGCTGGCGAACAGCTTCGCCGATTGGGTCCAGGTACCGCCGCTACGCATGAAGATGTAGATCCCGCCCTCGTTGTTGAAGCTCCCTGGAGTCTCGTCGAGGTTCTCTGCGCCGACCACCAGCACATCCCCGTCGACGGCCACGTCGACACCGAAGCTGGCATTGCTGTCGAAGACATCGTCGACCAGATCCTGCACGATGCCCCAGTTGTCGGTGCCTCCCTCATCCTTGCCGTAGATGAAGACGCCCCCGTTGGCCGAGCTGTAGGCGGTGCGGGCGCCGACCACCAGGGTGTCCCCCTGGAGATCGACCGCGGCCCCGTAGTCGGCGATGGCGTCGATCACCGTCGACGCGACGACCTTCTTCACCATGCCCCAGTTGTTCGCGCCCCCTTCGTCCCGGCGGAAGATGTAGGCCGCTCCCTCGGAGAAACCCGAGGGTCCATC
>CAZBZH010000934.1:0-1732 GCA_964496265.1 uncultured Acidobacteriota bacterium
AGGCCGCCGGCTTCGACACACCAGATCAACTTGAGCGCCGGCGCATCCTTCCCGTGCGCCGCGCCCCCTTCGGCCGCGCCATCTTCCCCCGCGTTCCCGTTCGCCGCGCCACTGCTCACTCCGTCGTAGGCCGGCACGGCGCACTCGGTCCAACTCTCGCCACCATCCTCCGAGCGGCGCAGCTTGCAGCCGAAGTGGCCCAGATTCAGCGCGGCGTAGAGGGTTTCGTCCCGCGGGTCCTGCAGCACGGCGCTGACCGGATCGCCGAGGAAGGAGGTGCGCTGCACATCCCATTCGACGCCGGTCGAGGCGTAGGTGAACAGTCCCTTGCGGGTGGCAACGTGTAGGAGGGTGCTCATGGGAGGATTCTACCCTCCCGGAGGGAGATTCCTGCCCCCTGGAAACGCGGGACGCCGGGACCCGCTAGCCGCCGGAGAGCGCCTGCATGACGTACAGCTCGGAGTCGTTCTCCAGCCGGTCACTCAGGGTGTTGCGGTCCTCGATCATCTGTCCGTCGACGAAGCAGACCACGTGACGGCGAAGCCGTCCCTGTTCGTCCAGGACATAACCGCGCAACTGGGGGTTCTCGTGGAACACCGCGTCCAGCGCGTCGCGCACGGTCTGCGCCGCCACTTCCTTGGGGGGGCACGGGATGTGCCGCTCGAGGTTCTGGGTGAAGACCACTCGAGTCATGGTCGATCCTCCTGCGAGGGGAATGCGGGGATCTTACGGCGAGAACCGCAGTGGAACAGCCCCGGAAAACGGTTTTTTGCCGGACGGTTGATCCGCATGGCGACCGCGCGAAAAACGTCGCGCAAATTTCACGCGAACCATCTTGACGTCGGTAGAAACGTCCCGTCCCGCCAGGTGGTTGCGCCGGGTGGAAAACGCTGCGTGCTATGGGGACGCGGCATCTCGCAACGTGCGGTAGCCGATGGCAAGGAACAATCCGCGCCCGTCGCCGTTCAGATCTTCGATGGAGATCAAGACCCGGTCGGCGTGGGGCGTGTCGCCGAGCCTCTTCGCCGGCAGCCTGTCGCGCACAAAGCGGTAGCGGGTCTCGCCGTCGACCCGCTCGGCCTGCTTCTTGCCGCCCTTCCGCACGAGGTCTAGGGCGGGGCTCGCGGGAACCACCTGTTTCGACCCGAGCGGCAACAACGCGCGCAACACCCTGGCTGCTTCCCCCGAGAGCCGGCCCGCCTCGAGGCGTTGCTCCACGGCACCGAGCTGGAACAACCCGAGTGCCGACACGAGCGCCTGCCAGCCCCGTGGCTCCCAGCGGGGCCGCCCACCCGCTTCCCAGTAGCCGCATCCCGCATCGTCACCGCGGGCCCAGGCATCGGGGCCGTTGCGGAGCCACGGGCCGCTCATCTCGTCGAACACACTGGCCGGGATGACCGAGCCGTCTGTCTCGACGCGGAAGCGGAAGCGCCCCGCCGGATCGCCGAGCACGTAGAACGGCATCACGGGATGCTCGTGCAACCCGTCCCGGCGCGGGTCCGCGCCACCCCAGAACGCCTCTCTCGTCTCACGCCAACCGTCGAGATCCTCGAAGAGCGAGGGCTCCGCTGCGCAGCGCTCCCCCTGCCAGCACTCGTGCAACCGCCGCGCCCGCGCCTCGAGGGCGGGCGCCAGGGAGCCGTACGGGTGACCGCCCGGCTCGGCCACCGAGACCTGGGCGCCGAGCTTGACCTCGTCCTTGAAGTCCAGCCAGCGGAAGACCCAGGGATCT
>CAZBZH010000935.1:0-1731 GCA_964496265.1 uncultured Acidobacteriota bacterium
GGCAAGTCCAAGTAGTGACCGGGCTGGTCGTGCTGGCCGCGGGCCGGTCCTCCCGCCTCGGCCGGCCCAAGCAGTTGCTCGTTCACGAGGGGGTGAGTCTGGTGCGCCGCACCGTGGCTTGCGCCCTCGACAGCGGCCTCGGTCCGGTATTCCTGGTGCTCGGGGCCGAGGCGGATCGGGTCGCTTCCGCCGTGGACGGGCTCGACGTTCGCCACCTCGTTCACGACGATTGGGCTTCCGGCCAGGCGGGTTCGGTGGCCGCCGGGGTCGCGGCCGCCGAGGAAGCCGGTTGCGCCGCGGCGCTGCTGATTCCCTGCGATCTCCCGAGGCTGAGCGCCGACGTGCTCCTGGATTTGTCTAAAGCTTGTAAAAGCAGCGGGCTCCCCATCGCCGCCTGCCGTTACGAAGGGGTGCTCGGTGCCCCGGCGCTGTTCCGCTCGGAGCTGTTCGAAGAGCTTCGCGGCCTTCAGGGGGATGCCGGGGCTAAGGCGTTGATCCGCAGGGATTTGAGGCGTGTGGCCGCGGTGGACTGGGACGGAGGCGCCTGCGACGTGGATACGCCCGGGGACGCCGCGACTCTCGACGGGCCCGGTTCCGGGGCGTAAGCGCGACCCAAGTCGCTGACCTATAATGGTGTGTCCGAGGACCGTACGCCCCCGAACAACGCCGGAGATTGCCCGATGTACCGTTTCGCCGTTGCCTTCCTGATGATCGCCCTGCTCGCGTCCCCGCTGTTCGCCCAGCAGGCGGCCCAGCGCACCGCGCCCGCGGCGTTCGCGGAACTGTTCCCGGCCAAGATCCTGGACAACTTCAACCCCGAGGGGGGGCCGGCCAAGGTCAACCTGAGCAACTACATCGGCAAGAAGCCGGTCGTCTTCTACTACATGGTCCCCGGCCATGAGCGCTCCGAGGAGGTGCTCAAGGAGTTGATCGGCATGGTCGACAAGCTCGGCCGGGACAAGATCGCGCTGCTGCCGTTGGTCACCGTGCCGCCGGGCGGCGACTCCGCCGCCTTCAAGACCCGCATCAATGAACTGAAGCTGAACGTTCCGGTGCTGTTCGACGAGGGCTTCGTCATGGGACAGCAGCTGACCGTCTCCACGGTGCCGAGCATCTCGATGCTCGACGGCCAGGGCAAGCTGCGTCTGGCCAATGCCGGCGCCCTCAAGCAGACCGTCGAGTACAACCTGGACATCACCGGCGTGATCGAGCGCGCCGCCAAGACCGGCAACGTCGGCACCTACGGGCCGATGCCCCGCTACTACCCGGTGGTCGAGATGGTCGACAAGGACTGCCCCGACTTCGAGGCCGCCATGGTCGGCAGCGGCGTGCGCACCAGCTGGTCCAAGCTGTTCGATCCCAAGGCGCTCAACGTGCTGGTCTTCTGGTCGGTCGATTGCGGCCACTGCAAGAAGACCATGCCCGAGATCAACGAGTGGCTGAAGAAGAACCCCGACGGCTACAACATCATCACCGCCGCCCGGGTCGCCGACCCGGCGCAGAAGCAGCGCACCGAGGACTACTGCAAGATCCAGAACTTCGTGTTCCCGACGCTGATCGACGACGACAAGACCCTGGGCGATCTGTTCCAGGTCACCGCGACGCCGACCATCCTGGTCGTCGGGCCCAGCGGCAAGATCGAATCGGTCTACACGTCGGGCAATATCGATTTCGACAAGGATCTGGCGGCGAAGCGCAAGCAGCTCCTCGGCTCGTAGCCTGCGGCGGCGC
>CAZBZH010000936.1:0-1730 GCA_964496265.1 uncultured Acidobacteriota bacterium
GGTCGGCAGCCCCTCGGAGATGCTCTGCCAGGTCGTACCGCCGTCCAGCGAGCGGTAGACTCCCAGGTCGGTGCCGGCGATCAACACGTTGGTGTCGCCGGGATCGACCAGCAGGTCGGTCACCGGGACATCCGGGAAGTCGCCGCTGACGTCGGTGTAGCTGGCGCCGCCGTTGTCGGTGAAGGAGACCTTGGGGTAGCCGAAGCCGGCGTGGACCACCCAGGCCGCCGCCGGGTCGGTCGGGTGCGGCTCGACCCGCGACACCGTGCGCAGCGGCAGGCTGCCGCGCACATCGCCGAAGCTGGGTGAGGGATCCAGCGCGTTGTCGGTGCGGTACAGGCCGCCCTGGTTGTGGCCGACCCACAGCACGTTGCGGTCCGCCGGCGAGACCGCCAGGGCGCTGACCGTGCGATTGAAGAACACCGAGCCGAGGATCTGCTGCCAGGGAGTCGCGTGGAAGTCGGTGGTGCGGTAGACCCGGTTGGTGCCGACGTAGAGGGTCTGCCCGTCAGCCGGGTCCTGCTCGATGATGCCGACCCAGGGACGGGAGTCGCCGGGGTTGATGCCGGAGTTGGCGTCGGAGAACGAGCCGCCGCCGTTGGTCGAGCGCCGCAGGTTGGTGTTCTGGAATTCGCCCATGACGAAGTCACCGTCGGCGGCGCAGTAGCCGCCGTCGGCGCCGAGGATGCCGCGCCAGCCGTCGCTGTCGCGATAGCGATGGGTGCCCCGGTCCTGGGTGCCGCCGGCGAGCCAACCCGCCGTCGTGGTGTTGCCGCAGGCGCCGTAGTACTGGGACGAGGGCAGGTCGACGCTGATGCGGCTGAACGAGCTGCCGTAGTTGGTGCTGCGGTAGATGCCGCCGTCGTTACCGACGATGACCTCGCCGTTCTCGCCGGTGAGGATCGCGTGGTGGTCGACGTGGATCGAGCTGCCGGTGCCGCTCCAGCTGTTGCCGCCGTTGCGGGTCACGTTGAAGAAGATCCCGTCGGCGTACATGGTGTCGCAATCGTCGGGGGCGATCCCGATCACCTGGTCGTACCAGCACTGGCCGCCGCAGTGGTTGGGGTCCGACGCGGTCAGGTTCCAGCTCACGCCGCCATCGGTGGAGCGCCACACGTCGCCGGCGTTGAGGCCCGAGGCCACGGCGATCACATCTGGATTCGACTGGCAGATCGCCAGGGCGTTGCGGCCCATGTCCGCCGGCAGCCCGCCGCCGACCTGGGTCCAGCTGGTCCCGCCGTCGGTGCTGGACCAGACGCCGTTCCCCCACAACCCGACCCACATGCGCTGGGCGTCGGTGGGGTCGAAGATCAGCTCGGTGCCGCGGAAGGAGTTGGGCAGGCCGCCGCCGACCAGGCTGAAGCTCAGCCCGCCGTCGTCGGAGCGATAGAGCCCCGCGTCGCCGCAGGCCCAGACCCGTCCGGGGTTGGCCGGGTCCGATTCCAGGCAGCGGAAGGAGTTGGAGATGTCGTCGTTGGGCCCCCAGCTCACGCCGCGATCGTCGCTGCGCAGGATGCCGATGCCCGAGTAGCTGTCCCCCGAGGCGTTGCCCTCGCCGGTGCCCCAGTAGTAGACCCCCGCCTCGTGGAGGTCGGCGGCGACGGCGCCGGTGGCCTGGGTCGCCTCGCGGTCGGTCAACGGGTCCCAGGAAGCGCCGTAGTCGGCGGTGCGCAACATGCCGCCGTCGGCCATGCCCGCCCGGATCCCCTGGGGAATACCGGGGAGGCGCG
>CAZBZH010000937.1:0-1726 GCA_964496265.1 uncultured Acidobacteriota bacterium
GTCGTTGCGCCGGTGGTGCACGTGGGGGAGACCCGGGTGATGGACGACGACGTCCTCGCCGCGGTTCGCGAACACCTGTTTCCCCGCGCAGAGGTGGTCGCCCTGCGGGACAGTGACCTGCCCGCTTTCTGCGGGGGCGCCGAATGGGAGACCTCGGCCATCGACGGAGCGCGCCGGCTGCGCCGGATGGGAGCGGCCTCGGCGGTCGTCTCCGGGACCAATGCCCGGGGGGCCGCGACCCTGGTGCTGGACGACCGCCAGGGGCATCGCTTCCATGAGATTCCCGGTGCCGTGGCCGGTCTGGGCGGTGCCGCCGGCATGGTTCCGGCCACCCTGGCAGCCCAGCGCGCCTCGGGGCTCGAGTTGCGGGATGCGGTGGTCGCTACCCAGCACCAGCTCGGGTTCCGCCTGCGGCGCGGGCGCTAGTCTCGGCGGTTTGCGGGCGTCGGCCCGCGGGAAAGGGGCGGGCCATGGGGCCGCCCCGAAGCTCGTCCTATAATCGTGGCGATGTCGTCGCTCGCACCAAGGTTCGTCCTGCCGGCACTGCTGCTGTTGCCGCTGCTCGCCACCGCCTGCGGAGATTCGGCCGCCGATCGCCGGATGGCGATCAGTCAGTGGCGCTCCGAGCCCAGCGAGGAAAACGTGGGCAAGATCCGCGAGTCCCTGGCCGATCCGGACCACGATGTGCGGGCCACGGCGCTGTGGGCCATCGTGCAACTCGGCGCCGACGATGCGGAGGAGCAGGCGCTCGGCGCCCTCGACGATTCACACGGCTTCGTTCGCGCCACCGCGGCCAAGTTGCTGGGGGACCTGGAGTCCCGGGCAGCGGCCCCGGCACTGGCGCAGAAGGTTGCTCAGGACTCGGACCGCTGGGTCCGCCAGCGGGCCGCCGAGGCGCTCTCGCTCATCGGTGGCGATGAGGCGGTCTCGGGCTTGCGCAAGGCGCTGGAGGATCCGGACAAGGATGTCCGTCGAGCCGCGGCGGCGGGGACCGTCGAACTGGACCCGGTCGGCGCCTTCGATGCCTTTGTCTTCATGATCCAGAACGACGCCGAGTGGGAACTGCGGGTCCGCGCGGCCCAGGGGCTGGGCGGGTCCGGCCTCGAAGCCGCCGAGCCGATCCTCGAGCAGGCCACGTCCGATCCCAATGAGTACGTGCGGGCCGCCGCGGCCAACGCCCTGCGCCTGCTGCGGGGTGAGACCATCCCCAGCACGCCGGTGGCCGGCGGCCATCTTCCCGGAGCCCGCTGAACGCCGTGTTGCCGGTCACTGCCGAAACAACCTTCGTGCTGAGTCGCCGCGGAGACGGGTTCGAGATCGTTGCCGACGACACGCCGCGTTTCCGAGCCGACCGTGACGGGGAGGGCTGGACGGTCACCGATCTGGCGTCCTCGGATCGTTCGCCGCTGCGCCGGGCCGGCGATTGGCGCGGTGTCGAGTGGCAGCCCGCCGCCGAGGTGACCGCGTCGACCAGCGGAAGCGCCGAGCGCACCGAACGGGAAGCCGCCTGGTTCCTGGCCACCCGGGACGGCCGTCAGTTCCGGGTGCTGCGCCGCGGCGCCGACTCCGGTCGTGAAGTGCTCGGCTGGGAAACCGCCGGCGCCTACTTTCACGTCGCGCATCGCGACGGTGCGTGGCAGGTGCGGCCGACGGTTGCCGGCGTGGCCCTCGGTGAGCTCGAGGTGTTGGATGACATCCTCGTACTCCTCGCCGCCGAGCTTACGCT
>CAZBZH010000938.1:0-1721 GCA_964496265.1 uncultured Acidobacteriota bacterium
GCAGCGCCAGCAGCATCTCCAAGGAGAAGGGGGATGTGCGCCGCGCCGAAGAAAAGGTCGATTCGCTGATGGACAAGCTGAAGAACCTGGAGCAGGAGTTCGAGAGCAAGATCAAGGAGCTGGAAGACACGCTGACCGTCGATCAACTGGAGCGCACCGAGGTGCGCATCGCCCCGCGCAAGGGGGACATGGCGATCACCGAGCTGTGCCTGGCCTGGGCGCCCTGGCGGGTCGACGATGACGGCATCGCCGAGCCGGTGTTCAAGAGCGGAAGCTGATCTACGGCAGGAACGGAGTCGCTAGAACGCCGTCGCCCGGGTCACGACCCGCTGACCCTTCTGCACCTCGGCGGTGGCCATGGGCAGCGGGTAGCCGGTGATGAACACCTTGTAGCTGCCCGGCGCCAGGCGCTCCAGCAGCAGCTTGCCCTCGGCGTCGGAACGCAACCAGTCCGGCAACGCCGGCAGGAGTTGCCGTAGCTGCCGCGGTTGATCTCCTTCCAGCCGGATCTGCACGCCCTCGGCCGGGTTGCCGTCATCGTCGGCAAATTCGAGCTGTAGCGCGCCGCCGCGGTCCAGCGACCAGCTGAGGCCGGGGTCGCCGCTGGGTAGGCCGTCCAACGATTCCCAGCGCGGCGCCCAGTCGTCGGAGATGATCGTTACCCGGTGAGGTCGGTCGGGCAGTGGGATCTCCAGCACACCATGCTCGTCGGTGGCCCCACTGATGCAGTGCTTGAACGGCGCGCCGGTGCTGGTGAGATAGATCAGCGCGCCGTCTACCGGTTCGCCATCGCCCTGCACCTGGATCCGGGTGCGGCGCCCCTGTTCCAGGCTGAAGTGCACCCGCCGGTTCTCCGAGCCCGCCCTGACGTAGGTCTCGAGCAGGCACTGAGGCACGAGGCCGCCATGGTCGGCGAACAGGTTGTACGCTCCTTCGGAAAGTCCGCCGAGCTCGAAGCCGCCCTGAGGCCCGGTCACGGCTTCCGCCACCGGTCCGGCCGCGGCAGGGGCACCCATGCTGCGGGCGAAGACCCGGGCGCCGGCCAGGGGACCCCCATCGGGTCCGGTGACGACTCCGGCGATCTCACCTGTGGCGAACAGTTCGAACACTCGCTCGAGCTGCGGAGTTCCCGGTGGGATCTCGAGATCGAAGAGTCGCGGGAGTTCCTGACCCGGAACTTCGATGAAGACCCGGTAGTAGCCGTGGTCCATCATCGCGACTTCATAGCGGCCGAAGTTGCCGGTGAGGGTGCTGCTGACCCGGGGGTCTTTCATGTGGGGTTCGTCGTAGCGAAAGCCGATGGTGGCCCCGGCCAGCGGGAGACCCCGGTTGAGCACGAGGCCCTGAACCACCACCAGATCGCGCTCGTCGAAGTCGAGGGTGACCTCATCGCCGCTCGCGGTAAAGAGCGCCGGGCGGCTGACCTCGTAGCCCTCGCTTGACAGGTAGTAGACGGTGTAGGCGCCGCGGACCCGGCCGCCGATGCGGTACTTGCCTTCCTCGTCGGTGCGAAGCTCGACCGGTGGTTCCGGTCCCTCGACCTGTAGCACGGCGTTCGCCAGGGGATTCCCCGAACGATCCCGCACCTGGCCTTCCAGGGCGTTGCCCGGATCGAGCTGAATCTCGACCACCTGGGGCTCGTCGCTCGGTGCGATCGTTACCTCCCGCTCGAGATCGATGAACTCCGGATGCTGAATGGAGATGCGGTAGGCGCCCGGAGG
>CAZBZH010000939.1:0-1718 GCA_964496265.1 uncultured Acidobacteriota bacterium
GGCCCACGGGATGACGGTGATGAGCGAGACCGAGGTCACCGGCGTGCGCCATCGAAACGACGGCTCGGTCTGCGGCGTCGACACGACCGCCGGTCCCGTCGACTGCGATCTGTTGATCAACGCCGCCGGTTCCTGGGCTTCGGAGCTGGCGGAGAAGGCGGTCGGCCGCCCGATCCCGGTGTCTCCGGTCAAGGGACAGATCGTGCTCTCGGAGCGCATGCCGCGGATGCTGCGCTCCTGCCTCAGCACCAGCGATTGCTACATCGCCCAGAAGAAGAACGGCGAGATCCTGATCGGCAGCACCACCGAGGAGCGGGGCTTCGACGCCACCTGTTCCATCGACGAGTTGCGGGGGCTGACCCGCGGCGCGGTGCGCTGCCTGCCGGGGCTGTCCCAGGCCTCGATCAAGCGCACCTGGGCCGGCCTGCGGCCGGGTACCCCCGACGAGGTGCCGATCCTCGGCCCGGTCGACGGCATCGGCGGCTACCTCAACGCCTGCGGCCACTTCCGCACGGGCATCCTGACCGCGCCGATCACGGCGAGTCTGATCCGCTCCCTGGTACGCGGCGAGCGGCCGGAGCTGGATCTCGAGCCCTTCCTGCTGCGCCGCTTCGACGGCGTGCGGGAGGACGCGGCTCCGAGCTGGGCCGCGCAGCCGTCGGCTACTTGACCCAGACCGTCTTCATGTTGACGAACTCGCGGATGCCGGCGGCGGAGAGTTCGCGGCCGTAGCCGCTCTGCTTGATCCCGCCGAAGGGCAGCCGCGGATCCGAGCGCACGAAGTCGTTGACGAAGCAGGCGCCCGCCTCCAGTTCATGGGTTGCAATGTGGGTGCCTCGCTCGGTATCGGCGGTGAACACCGCCGCTCCCAGACCGAAGGGGGAGTCGTTGGCGATGCGGATCGCGTCCGCCTCGTCCTGGGCCTCGATGATCGCCGCCACCGGGCCGAACAGCTCCTCGTCGTAGGCGGGCATGCCGGGGCCCACGCCGGTCAGCACCGTGGCCGGATAGAACGCGCCGGGGGAGCCGGGGACCTGGCCTCCCAGCAGGCAGCGGGCGCCGGCCTCGATGCTCTTCTGGACCTGGCCGTGGAGTTCGTCGCGCAGGTTGTGCCGCGCCTGGGGACCCAGGGTCGTGCTCTCGGCGGTGGGGTCTCCCATCACCGACTGCGCCATTCGTTCGCAGAGTAGCCTCTCGAACGGTGCGCGGCGAGAGGCAACCACGACGAAGCGCTTGGCCGCGATGCAGCTCTGGCCGCCGTTGATTAACCGGCTGGTGGCGCAGCTCTGCGCCGCCGCCTCCAGGTCGGCGTCTTCGAGAATCACGTAGGCATCGCTGCCGCCGAGCTCGAGCACGGTCTTCTTGATCCGCGCCCCCGCCCGGCTCGCCACCTGGCTACCCGCCGGAGTGCTGCCGGTCAGGGTCACCGCCCGCACCCGCGGATGATCGATGATCTCGGCGACGGCTCCGCTGTCGACGAGCAGGGTGCGGAACAAACCCTCGGGAAACCCCGCCGCGCGAAAGACCGCTTCGATGGCCAGAGCGCAGCCGGGGACGTTCGAGGCGTGCTTGAGCAGCCCGGCGTTGCCCGCCATCAGCGCCGGCGCGGCGAACCGGAAGACCTGCCAGAAGGGGAAGTTCCAGGGCATCACCGCCAGCACCGCGCCGATCGGCTCGTAGGCCACGAAGCTGTTGCCGGCATCGGCCGCCACCGGCTC
>CAZBZH010000940.1:0-1703 GCA_964496265.1 uncultured Acidobacteriota bacterium
CGCCCCCCGACCGTCAGGGGGAGGGGATCGACAGCGGCGACGTCGAGGAGATCCAATCGCTCGATCTGGCCGGTGAAGTCCCGACCGACGAGCCCCGTCGTGGAAAATTCGAGCCCGACGGCGACGAGCCCCAGACCGTGTGGGAAGGGGAGGCCGATCCGGCCGAAGCGGTCGAGGCCGCGGTGACGCCACCGGCGCCCGAGGCTCCGGTCGCTCCGGCGGCGCCGGCCCCCGCTGCCGCCAACCCCAACGTCGATTCCATCGAGCTCGACCTGGACGACCCCCTGGGATCGATCGACGCCGGCGGCGGCGATGAGCCCGCTCCCCAGGTTGCCGGCGCCATGCTCGACGGCCGGGTCCACGAGCTGCTGGTCGAGGCCCGGGCGGCGATGGATGAAGGCCGCAGCGACGACGCTCTGGGCACCCTGACCCGGGTGTTGATCCTCGACGAGACCAACCAGGAAGCCCTGCAACTCCAGGCCAAGATCCAGAGCCAGAGCAACGCCCTCGGGCAACAGCTCGAGGAGTGGATCACCGAAGGGGTGCAGCTGTTCGAACATGACGCCTACGAAGAGGCGCAGGAACGCTTCAAGAAGGTGCTCGAGGCCTCTCCCGGTCACGGTGAGGCCGAGCACTACATGGAACAGATCGAGCAGCGGCTGAGCCTCAAGGCGATTCAGGACACCGATGTGTCTCCCGAGCGGGCCGCCACCGTCGGCGGCGGTTCCGACACCATCGAGGATCTCGACGACCTCGAGGGTGGGTTCGTCGGAAACGACGCCGCGGCCGATACCCCCGACGACGCGATGGACGCCGCGGCCGGATCGGTGCCCCTGACCGACACCGGCGAGGCCAGCACCCATGACGATGACGCCGAAGGCTCCGGCCTGTCCCTGGCGGAGAAGCTCGGTGCGCCGCCGCCGGAGAAGCCGGGTGTCCGCCAGGCCAAGAACATCGCCAAGGCGAAGGCCAAGGCCCCGGGGAAGGGAGGCAAGCTGGCCAAGGTCGCCTTGCTCGCCCTGCTGGGCATCGTGGCCCTGGGCGCCGCCGCCTGGTTCGTGTTGCCCATGGTCGGCGTGACGGCCCTCCAGGAACTGGCGGGAGTCGGCGGCGAACAGAGCGAAGAGCCCGATGCGTTGGCCCAGGCGCTGGAACGGGCCGCGGCCAAGCGTGAAGGCGGAGCCGCCGAGAAGGGCGCCGCCGCGGCGGCGGTCGAGAGCACCGCGGCACAGCCCGACGAGACGGCGCTGACCCCGGCGGCGATCGCGACCCAGCATCTCGTGGATGCGCGCACGGCGATGTCCGAGGGCCGCTACGAGGCCGCCATCGTCAGCTACAACGCGGTGCTGTCGATCGATTCCGACGACGCCGAAGCCCGGGACGGCCTGCTCGAGGCGGGCAAGCGCTACAAGGCCGAGAGCGAGATCCGGGAGCAGCTGCAGTTCGCCCGTCTGGCCTTCGAAGACGGCGACTTCCACTCGGCGCTGCGCCGGCTGTACCGTTTACCGGATACCGTCGACCCGGGTGTCGTCGCCCGCTACAAGCGGAACGGCTGGTTCAACATGTCGCTGGTCGCGCTCAAGGCGGGTGACCCGGACAAGGCGATCGAGTACCTCAACGACGCCGCGGCCCTCGATGCCGAGGACCCCGACATCAAGGCGCTCTACGGCTTCGCTCGCAAGTACCAGGAGCAGGCCCGGGAC
>CAZBZH010000941.1:0-1700 GCA_964496265.1 uncultured Acidobacteriota bacterium
CTGAACCTGATCGTGCATCAGCGCGATCAACGGCGAGACCACCAGGGTGGTGCCGGGCAGCGCGGCAGCCGGAAGCTGGTAGGTCAGGCTCTTGCCCCCGCCCGTCGGCGCCACCAGCAGCAGCCGCCTGCGGTCGAGCAGGGTCTCGATGGCTTCGCGTTGCCCCGGACGGAACGCGTCGTAGCCCAGGCGTTGCAGCGCGCCGTCGAGGTCGATCCCGGTTGTGGCCATGGGCGGAGTCTAGCAGGGCGACCGTGAGCAGGATACGCTGGAGCCATGTACCGCGGTTTCCGACCTGGAACGCGCCGGTTCGCCCGGGGACTGGCCTGCGACCGGAGCAAGCGCCATACCCTCGTACGCCGTGGAGCGTCCCTCCTCGGGGCGTTGCTGATGGCGGTCATGCTTGCCGCCTTCACCCCCGCGGCCATGGCTTCCGACTGCCCGGCCTTCCTCTCGCTTTGGGACATGGCCGAACCCGAGGAGGGGCGCGACTGGTGGGCGCGCATCCTGCAGATCCGCGGCGACCGTGCGCTGTTGCGCGAGGTGCGGGTGATCTACGACACCCTGCCCACCGAGCGGGACTCCCGCTGGTTCTACGTCGAGGACTCCACGCCCTATCCCTTCGCTTTCCAGGCGGATGTCTATTCGATCGTCGGCGACGAGTTCGACGAGCTCTGCGGCGCGCTGACCAGCGAACTCTGGTCGCGGCTGACCGCACGGACCAAACCTCGCTGCGACGACCGGGGCGATGAACTGGCGGTAGAGGTCTCGGTCATGCGCGTCTCCGCCCGCTCGGTGGGGACCCGTTACGGCATGACCCTGGCCTACCTGCCCAACCCCGATGAGGTCGAGGACATCGCGTCGTTGTGCGGACTGGAGAAGGCTCCGCGCAGCACCTCGGTGACCCGCGCCATGGTGACTTCCGATCTCGGCGAGGTTGCCGTCCGCGGCGGCGGTGGAGATACCGACCGCCTGGCGGCGTTGCGGCGGGGGCTGTCGTTGCTGGACGGCCTCGAGCTTCCGTCCTCGGCGCGGATCGACCGCCAGGCCGCGGTGGAGGTCACGACCCGGCTGCTCCGCGAACTCGAATCCGAGACCGGCGCAGAGCCGCCGCGGATCGATCGCTCCGCCGATTTCCTCGTCCCCGGAGCCGCGCCGGACGAGCGGGAGGCCGCCGCCCTGAGCGCGCTCAAGGAGGATGGCGCCCATCACGCAGCGCTGTTCGCGCTGAGCGAGACAGCGACCAACCGGGCGGTGTTCGATCTGGTCGCGGCGGTGCGCCGCGGGACCGAGTCCAACTCCCCGGCGGTGTTGCTCTGGGCGCTCAAGGCGCTGGTGCGCGCCGAGCCCGCGGTGGCGCGCCACGAGGCCGCTCCGCTGCTCTGCGGTTCGACGCTCGCCATGCGCGGCGCCCTGGGGGTCTTCGAGGCGACCGATCCCGACCTGCGGCCCCGGCTCCAGGAGGTCGACGTCACCGACCGGGCCGACCTGATCAAGCACGCCGACTGGGTGCTCGACTACCTGTCCCCCGCCACCGGAGCCGACGAGGGGCTGCGCCGCCGGGTCGAGAGCGTCCGCCGCGACTGCGACCGCTAGCGCCCGGTTCCTTCGCCGGGGGCGTACCGGAGCGTGCCGGAGTACGCGGTAACGCGCCGGAATCCGCCGATGGCGACGCCGCTGGCCCTGAGGCCGCCCAGAGG
>CAZBZH010000942.1:0-1699 GCA_964496265.1 uncultured Acidobacteriota bacterium
ACATGAACACCATCGAGCTGCGGGACGCCTTCGGCCTCGAAAACCTTCAACCCGCGGAGCGGCCGATGCCGGACCGGCCGGCGGCAGGCAAGGTGCTGCTGCGCATGCACGCGGCGTCCCTCAATTTCCGCGATCTGTTGATGGTGCGGGGGCACTACAACCCCCGGCAGCCGCTGCCGCTGGTGCCCTGCTCCGACGGGGTCGGCGAGGTGGTGGCCGTCGGCGACGGGGTCGAGGACGTGACGATCGGCTCCCGGGTCACGCCGACCTTCGCCCAGGCCTGGCCGGCGGGCGAGCCCTCCAAGGACGTCGGGCGCTCGACCCTCGGCGGCCCGCTGGACGGCGCGCTCAGCGGCTGGATGGAGGTCTCGCCCCAGGGCATCGTCGAAGTGCCTGAGCACCTGAGCCATGCCGAGGCGGCCTGCCTCCCCTGCGCCGGGGTGACGGCCTGGAGCGCTCTTGCGGTGCACGACACGCTGCGGGCCGGAGACACCCTATTGGTGCTCGGCACCGGAGGGGTTTCGATCTTCGCGCTGCAGTTCGCCAACATCCTCGGCGTGCGCACCATCGTCACCTCCTCTAGCGACGAGAAGCTGGCGCGGGCCCGGGAACTCGGCGCCTGGCAGACGATCAACTACAAGGAGACGCCGGCCTGGGCCAAGACCGTGCGAGAGATGACCGACGGCCGGGGCGTGGATCACGTGCTGGAGGTCGGCGGTGCCGGAACCCTGGCGCAATCGCTGGACGCGGTGCGCCACGGCGGCCAGGTCAGCCTGATCGGCGTGCTCTCGGGCGTGAGCTCCGACACCAACATCCTGCCGGTACTGATGAAACAGATCCGGGTCCAGGGCATCTTCGTCGGTAGCCGCGCCGACCACGCGGCGATGGCCCGGGCGATCGCGCAACACAAACTGCAGCCGGTGGTCGACCGGGTCTTCCCGCTGGCCGAGAGCCGGCAGGCGCTGGAACACATGGCCGGCGGCGGTCACTTCGGCAAGATCTGTATCGAGCACGAGGGCTAGGCGATGGAAACCAACGGTACGAAAACGAAGAAGCCGCTGTGGCGCCGCCTGCTGCTGATCGTCCTGCTGCTGCTGGTCGTCGCGGTCGCGGGCCTGTTCCTCTTCGGCCTCTCGATCGACCGGAAGATCGACGCCAGTCTGGCGACCCTCGACGGCGAGGTGGCGATTCCGGGGTTGCGCGGGCCGGTGACCATCGAACGGGACGCGTTGGGCATTCCCACGGTGCGGGCGCAGAGCTGGAACGACGCGATCCGGGCCCAGGGCTTTCTCCACGCCCAGGACCGCTACTTTCAGATGGACCTTCAGCGGCGTAGTGGAGGCGGGGAACTTGCCGAACTGATCGCCCCGGCGGTAGGCCGGGATCGCCGCGCCCGCTTCCATCGCTTCCGAACCCGGGCCAAAGAGCTGGTGCGCATGGGTTCGCCCGAGGCCAAGCGGACTCTCTCGGCCTACACCGAAGGGGTCAACTCCGGTCTCGAGGCGCTGGGCGCGGCGCCGCCGGAGTACGTCGCCCTGCGTCAGGACCCGGCCCCCTGGAGCCACGAGGACGCGACGCTGGTGCTGGCCTCGATGTTCTTCGTGCTGCAGGACGATTACGGCGTCGAGGAGCGGCGCTACAGTCTGGTGCGGGAAGCGGTGGGGCAGGAACTGTTCGACTTCGTCACCCCCAGGGGCAC
>CAZBZH010000943.1:0-1698 GCA_964496265.1 uncultured Acidobacteriota bacterium
GTCTCACATCGGGTCAGTGCCCGGCGACGTAGGATCCGTCCGGACCATGGCACCGTCGTCGAGGCTTTTCGGTCAGGAGCCGATCGGTGCGTTGCTGAACAACCGTTCCCAGAGCCAGCTCAGTCGGCGTAGGCTCGGGACGCGCACGATCTCGGTGGTGGGACTCAGCGGCTCGACGACACCGTCGGTTCGGGTACCGACCGCGATCCGGAAGACGTAGTCGGGCTCGACGCCCATGCGCAGATCGCGCATCACGATGTACGGCCCTTCGACCGCGGTGGCGTAGAACCCGTGCGAGAACCACTTCAGCCGCTGTACGGCCCAGCTGTCCTCGATGCTCGTCAGTTGGTCGTCGACGCTCGGGACGAAGGCCATCGGGACGTCGTCTCCGCCCGCGAGGAGTGAGTACGAGCCGGCGTAGTAGCCGTCGTCGACGCGGACGATCACGAGCCACAGCAACGTCGTCAGCGGGCCAGCGGTCACCAGCACGCGATCGCTGGGCAGGCCCGCTCGGTGCAGGTGATCGTGCACCAGCGAGCGAACGTGTTGCTGCGCGGCGACGCCAAAGCCGAGGTACGCGGTGCTCAGGAGGAGCGCGGTCAAGACGGCGCGCTTGGCCCGGTCGGGCCGTCGCTTGCGCCACCGGAGTCCGAGTCCGATCCCGACCAACAGCAGGGTCGTGTAGAGCGGGTCGATGATGAACACCGAACCCCAGCTGACCGGGGGCATCGGAATCGGCCACAGGATCTGCGTGCCGAACACCGTGAAGCAGTCGAGGATCGGGTGGGTCAGGAGCGCCAGCGCAACCAGGGGGCCCCAGCCTCGGTGGAGTTCTGGGTGGCGCCCGTGGAACCTGCCGATCAGCCAGGCGACGAGCGGAGTGACCGCCGCCAGTACGAAGACCGAATGGCTCCAGGACCGGTGGTAGGTCAGGTTGGCCACCGCATCGCCATGCGGGATGACGATGTCGAGGTCGGGCAGGGTGGCGCTCAGGCCGCCCCAGAGAGCGGCGTAGGCGCCGGCCTCACGGCCTCGAACCGCGAGGCCGAGCGCGCTTCCCAGCGCGAATTGCGTGACCGAGTCCACGGACCAGAGTGGCTGTTTGGTGCGTGAACTCTGTCGCGGGAACTACGGGACCAGCGTCAGCGGAACCGCGTTGCTGGCGAAGATCACCGTGGTGGTGTTGTCGAACACCAGGTAGGCGTGGTCGAAGGACAGGCCCACGACGGCCGGCGACAGCGGCGGGAAGGTGATCGTCGCCTGGTTGAGCCCGAGGTTGTCCAGGAACGCGGCGGTGTTACCGAACGGCGGCGCGTTGGCGCCGAGACCGACCGTGAACAACCAGCCGTCCGCGTTCAGCGGGACGTTGACCGGGCCGACGGGGAAGCCGGGGGCGGTGCCGCTCGCCGAACCGAGCATCAGGTAGAGCGCGTTGGCGTGGTCGGTGCCGGCCGACAGGGTCAGGGTCTGGACGCCGCCGGTGCCGGCCGAGATCGTGCTGAAGTCGGACGCGAACGAGCGGCTGTTGGCGCGCAGGTTGCCGTTGATGTTGAGCGTGCCGCTCGCACCGGTGCCCGGGTCCGCGAAGCTGAAGACCGACGCGATCGGGACGTCCAGCTGGAAGCCGCTGTTGGTCGAGACGATCGTGCCGGTGACCAGCTGCGGCGTCGCCGGGGTGCCGGCAAGCGGGACGACTTG
>CAZBZH010000944.1:0-1695 GCA_964496265.1 uncultured Acidobacteriota bacterium
GGTAGTCAACGAACGCACCAAGGACCTGCAGCGCTTCAACCCCCACTCGTCCGAGGGCTACCTGTCCCACCCCGCGGTGCGCAAGGTGATCCATCACGCCTGGGGCTTCGACTCCGCGGGCCGCTTCATCGTGGCCCGGGACGTCGCCGAGGAGTTCGTCGCCACCGGCCGGCAGCCGGTGCTGATCGAAGCGCTCTACCCGGGCTATCACGCCATCGGCGAGGACCCGGAGGTCGATACGCCGAAACGGGAGGCCGGCCAACCCGAGGAGGAACGCACCCTCCCGGGACGCATCGGCTCGCTGAAGAAGCAGGTGCAGCGGCTGGTGCGAAACGGCGGTCGCGAAGAGGACGAGGCCCGGGTGATGGCGCTGCGCAAGTACGTGGCCGCGCACCTGACCCCGGTGGAGATCCGGCAACTGGCCGCGCAGCACCGGGAGCTCAACGTCTACGCCGTCTGGCGCAGTTCCTCCAAACAGAAACTGCTGTGGCGCTCTCACCGGCCGATCAAGGCGGACGCGGCGCGCGCCAGCTACGGCGCCCAGGGGGCCGGAATCACCTGGGCGGTGCTCGACACCGGCGCCCGCTGGGACCACCCGCATCTCGAAGGGGTGGTCCAGGCGGTCTACGACTGCACCAAACCCGGGGATCACCCGATCCCGATGTACCTCAAGGGCCGGGCCAGGAATCGGAACGTCCCGGGGGACGAGTGCGATCTGGACGGCCACGGCACCCACGTGGCCGGCATCATCTCCGGCGAGGCCAGCGACGACCGGGGCACCAAGCTCGGCGTGGCCCCCCGGGCGAAGCTGGTGATCTACAAGGTGCTCGACGACGGTGGGTTCGGCGAGGACGCCTGGATCATCAAGGCGATCGACCACATCTACCGCACCAACGACGCCGGGACCGGCATGCACATCCACGGCGTGAACCTGAGCCTCGGCGGCAGCTTCGACGCCACGGTCTACGGCTGCGGCTACTCGCCGATCTGCCAGGAGCTACGCGATCTGTGGCGCCAGGGAGTGATGGTCTGTGTCGCCGCGGGGAACGAGGGCCAACTGCAGGTGCTGACCGACGACGGCGAAGTCGACCTCAACACCCAGCTCTCGGTCGGCGACCCGGCCAACCTGGAGGACTGCATCGCCGTCGGCTCGGTCAACGCCGACCGGCCTCACATGTACGGCGTGTCGTTCTTCTCGTCGAGAGGCCCCACCGCCGACGGCCGGGCCAAGCCGGATCTGGTGGCACCCGGCGAACGGATCCTCTCCTGCAACAGCGGCTTCCGCGGCGACAACGATCTCTACCGCAATGACAGCGGCACCAGCATGGCCTGCCCTCACGTTTCCGGATTGATCGCCGCGTTCCTCTCGGTGCGGCGGGAGTTCCGCGGCCGCCCCGACGAGGTCAAGAAGATCTTGCTGGAGAACTGCAACGACCTCAGCCGCGATCGCTACCACCAGGGCGCCGGCATGCCCAACCTGATGAAAATGCTACTGAATACGTAAGGGGGGCCTACGCTTTCGCCAAGCGGTACACCGCGGTATAGGGCGTACTCCCCCGCTCGGCCACCACGCCGCGCTCCGGATTCGCCGCCAGCCGTTCCAGGATGTGGAACGCGGTCTCGACCGCGTCCGCCTCACCGATCGCCTCGGCGAGTTGGTCGCAGGTCGCCAGCGACGTCATCGCGCAGAAATAT
>CAZBZH010000945.1:0-1688 GCA_964496265.1 uncultured Acidobacteriota bacterium
GGAGCGCCAGGGCAGGTACCCATCGATACATCGTTTATCCCCCCTGAGGATCGTTTGAACCGGTTTCTTGACAGACGTACCCGGTACAAACCCCGGGGAATTCGGGTTTGTTCGCGATCGATAAAAAAAAGTGAAATATCCCGTCCCGGCGACGGCGGACGGGCTGTGCCGACGCGGTCTTGCGCCGATTCCGCGGGGAGTTTGGCCGCTGGGGACGGCGGGGGCGCCGATGGGGGCCGCGGAGGGCCGGGTCCTCGAGCCGGGCTAGAGCCCCACGGCCGAGCCGAAGCGGACGCTCAGCACCAGGAACACCGCCGCCAGCAGGAACAGCTTGACCAGCAGCGGAGCGGCGAAGCGGACCCAGGCGGTGTACGGGATACGCCCCAGGGCCAGGGTGCCCATCACCAGGGCGCTGGTCGGCACGATCATGTTGGTGAAGCCGTCGCCGAACTGGTAGGCCAGCACCGCGGTCTGCTGGGGCACGCCGGTGAGGGTCGCCAGCGGCGACATGATCGGCATGGTCACGTAGGCCTGGCCGCTTCCCGACGGGATGAAGAAGTTGGTGATCGCCTGGACGGCGAGCATGCCCAGGGAGGCGACCTCCGCTCCCTGATTGCGCAGCAGTCCGGCGATGCCGTAGATGATCGTGTCGATCACCTGGCCGTCGGAGAGCACCACCTCGATGGTGCGGGCGAATCCGATCAGGAGCGCGGCGCTGGTCATCTCGCTGGCGCCGCGAATGAAGGTGCGGCTGGTTTCGCCCGGCTTCATGCCGGCGACGATGGCGCTCAGGATGCCGAGGCCGAGGAAGACGGCGTTGAGCATCGAGATGTACCAACCTCGGGTCGCGGCGCCCCAGACAAACAACACCAATGCGCCGACGAACATGATCAAGATAGTGATGCGGCGACCGTTCAACTCAGTGTCTTTCGGCGGCTCGAACCCTTCGGAGTAGTCCACATGGGCAACGAGGCTCTTGCTCGGGTCGGCCAGGATGCGGCGGGCGTAGGCGTAGACGTGCCAGAACGCCACGGCGAGGAACGCCAGCATCATGAACGCCCGCGCTCCGGCGCCCGAGGTGATCGGCACACCGGCCAGGTTCTGGGCGATGACCACGCCGAAGGGGTTGAAGCCGGCGCAGGCCCAGCCGATGCTGTAGGGCACCCAGATCAGGCCCATGGCCACGATCGAGTCCATCTTCATCGCCAGGCACATGGTGATCAGGATCGGAATCAGCGGGACGTATTCCTCTCCCATACCGATGGAGTAGGAGCCCATGCTGAAGATCACCAGACAGCCGGCGATCAGGATCCATGGCTGGCTGCCGAACATTCTGACGGCGCTGAGCAACGCTGCGTCGATGGCGCCTGTCGCGCGCAGTAGCGCGATGACCCCGCCGACGAGGAACACCAGGAACACGATGTCCTGGGCCTCCTCCAGCCCCTTTCCGACGGACTTGAGGAAGGTGTACCAGGGAAGGTTGACTCGATCCTCCGCCGAGACCGGCGCGTAGGTGTCGGCGACGACCATCTGACGGTTGGGGTTATCCGGGTAGGGGACCCGTTCGTACTGCCCCTGCGGGATGACGTAGGTCAGGATCTGGGCGACCACGATGAAGCTGAAGATCAGCACCAACAAGTCGAGGGACCATCCTCCCTTTCTGGTCAAGGTTCGGTTCCCGCTAGTTA
>CAZBZH010000946.1:0-1683 GCA_964496265.1 uncultured Acidobacteriota bacterium
CGTTCTCGGTATGCCCGCCGCAGGTCGCCGTGTAGTACGCGGTGATCGGCTTCTCGTCGTGCAGCAGAATCTCTCCCGCCGTGGCGGCCACCGCCCGGTCCGACAGCGGATGTTCGGCATCAGCCCCCTTGTAGGCCTGGCAACGGGGTGTCGCGCACAGGTCGTAGCCGTCCTCGACGAACTGCCCACGGTGGCGCCAGGCGTAGGTTCGCGCGGCGACCGCCTGGGCCTTGAGCGCCTCGACCTCGGGCCAGACCGCGGGGCCGAGTTCGGCGGGCACCACCCCGAGCAGGTACTGCTCCAGCTGAATCCAGTTCACCGGGCGGATCTTGCCGGTGCGGTCGACCCGCAACTCGACGATGCCCCGGTAGGCGGTCCCCTCGACCCGCACCCTGCCGCCGTCGGGCACCAGGGCCAGGCGCTGAAGGCCGGTATCCACGCTCTCGTAGCGGGAATCCACCAGGCGAATGGTGCCCACGGGACGGTCGGTGCCGCTCTCCTCGGCGATCCAACCCTCGATGCCGTCTCCCCGCAGCCGGTCCAGGAGCGCCTGCAGGGCGAGGCGATCCCGCTCGCCGCCGAGGCGCACCCGCCAGTTGCCCCGGTCGGGATCGTGGCGCACCACCCCCTGCTTGCCGTACTTCTGCTCGAGTCGCCGCAGTTCCGTCCGGGCCGCGTCCTCGGTAGTGAAGGCGCCGACCTGCACCCGGAAGACCGTGCGGGTGCCCGACGCCGGAGCCCCTTCGACCACCGCGGCCAGCTCGCCGCTGACCTTGCCCTTCCACACGGCGCTGCCGGTGGCCGGATCGATCAGCTTGAAGCGGCGGGTCGGTGCGACCTTGATCGTCTCGCCGGGCTCGAGCCCGATGCGCATCAGCGGATTGCCCTGCCCGGCCCCGGCCGCGAGCTTGCGCAGCCGTTGGTCGACCGCATCCTCGGCCTGCAGCGGCCAGGCCACCAGCAGCGCGAGGAGCGCCGGCAGCAGGCGTAGCGGACGCAACGAAGACCGATGGCGGCGCGGCGAACCGGCCATGCCTAGCGGTCGCTCCCGGAACCGCCGCGCAGCAGTTCCAGCACTTCACGGCGCGCCGCGGCGTCCTGCTCGTACACCCCCGAGGCATTGACGGTGATCATCCGGCTCTGCTCCTTGCGGCACCCTCGCAGGGTCATGCAGGTGTGTTCGGCCTCGAACAGGGCGACCACTCCCCGGGGTTGCAGCTGCCGCTCGAGCGTCGCCACGACCTCGGCGGCCAACCGTTCCTGAATCTGTAGACGGCGGGCGTGGGCCTCGACCACCCGCCCGATCTTGCTCAAGCCCGCCAGCCGCTCGTGGGGCAAGTAGGCGATGTGGGCCCGCCCGGAAAACGGCAGCAGGTGATGCACGCAGACCGAGGCGAAGCTGATGTCCCGCACCGCGACCAGTCCGGAATGAGCCGGCGCCTGCCCCCAGGTCAACGCCTCGTCGGGATCCACCGCGTAGCCCGCCAGCAGATCCTCGGACCAGGCCTTGGCCACCCGCGCGGCGGTCTTCTCCATGTCGTCCCCGTCGAAGCGCTCTCCGATGGCGTCGACGAAGGCCTGGATGGCCCGGGTCATCGCTTCACGATCCATCTCACTCACCCCGGTAGACCACCGAGCACCTGGCGGTCTCGTGCAGCTCGATCTCTTCGAGTCCCTCGAGCC
>CAZBZH010000947.1:0-1681 GCA_964496265.1 uncultured Acidobacteriota bacterium
CCATGCGCCGCAACCTCGAAGTGCTCCGCGACACCCTCGACCAGCGAGACGACATCGGACTGGTGTTTCCGGTGCACCCCAACCCGGCGGTGCAGAGCATCTCCCGGGAGATCCTGGGCAATCGTAGCGACGCCTGGCTGGTGCCGCCGATGGACTACCCGGATTTCGTGCATCTGCTATCCCGCGCCTGGATCGTGCTGTCGGACTCCGGCGGTATTCAGGAAGAGGTGCCGAGCCTGGGGCGGCCGCTGTTGATCCTGCGCTCCAACACCGAGCGTCCCGAGGTGGTCAACTCCGGCTTCGGCCGGCTGGTCGGCGACGACCCGGCCCACCTGGCCCGGGCGCTGCGCATGCATCTGGACGACGCTTCCTGGGTCGAGTCGGTGGCCCAGGCGCGGAACCCCTTCGGCGACGGCCGCGCCGCCGAGCGCATCGCCGGACTGATCGCCGAACACCTGGAGCGCGTCGCCGCATGAGCACCGCAAGCCTCTCCCTGGACCTGGACAACCTGTGGTCCTACATGAAGACCCACGGCGACGCCGGCTGGGAGCGCTACCCGAGCTACCTGGACCACATGGTGCCGCTGGCGCTGCAAAGCCTCGGAGAGCGGGATCTCAAGATCACCTTCTTCATCGTCGGCCTCGATGCCAGCCTGGCGCAGAACCATCAGGCGCTGCGTTCGATCGTCGAGGCGGGCCACGAGGTAGGGAACCACTCGTTCCACCACGAACCCTGGCTGCACCTCTACGACGACAGCCGGCTGGAGGATGAACTCTCCCGCGCCGAGAACGCCATCGTCACCGCCACCGGCGTCCGGCCCGACGGCTTCCGCGGCCCCGGTTTCTCGCTGTCCGAGACCACCCTGCGGGTGCTGGCCCGCCGGGGTTACCGCTACGACGCCAGCACCTTCCCGACCTACCTCGGCCCCCTGGCCCGGGCCTATTACTTCTGGACCGCCAAGCTGGATGCCGAGGAAAAGAAGCGCCGGGCCAAGCTGTTCGGGTCGGTGAAGGACGGGCTGCGTCCGCTGAAGCCCTACCGCTGGGAGCTGGGCGAACGGCGCATCCTCGAGATCCCGGTGACGACGATGCCGATCAGCAAGGCACCGTTCCACGTCAGCTACCTGCTGTTCCTCTCGATGCGTTCTCACCTGGCGGCCTGCGCCTACTTCCGGCTGGCGCTCTCGATGTGCAGGCTGACCGGCGTGCAGCCGTCGCTGTTGCTGCACCCGCTGGATTTCCTCGGCGGCGACGATTGCCCGGAGTTGGCCTTCTTCCCGGCGATGGGAGTCGACGGCGAGACCAAGCGGCGCTGGACCGGCGACTACCTGGACATCTACCGCAAGGCGTTCCACGTGGTGCCGATGGGCCAACACGCCGAACTGCTGGCGGATGCGAAGCTGCCGCTGCGCAAACCGGATTTTCCGCGGGAAGACGAGACCGCCACGCCGCCGACGGAACCGGCGCCGCAAACCTGATCTGTAGGGAGGCGGGTGCGACCGCCGGTCCGGATCAGCCGCCGTGGCGCCCCTTGGCGTTCTGGATGCGGTAGAACAGCCCGGTCGGATCGTCGTTCAGCAGCTCGAGTTTGCCGGTCACCGTCACGCGGCCGGCGCTGTACTCCAGCGCCCCGTCGAGCTTGATCTCGACCACCGACTCGGGTCCGAAGTCCACGCAGAAGG
>CAZBZH010000948.1:0-1654 GCA_964496265.1 uncultured Acidobacteriota bacterium
TCCAGTCCTCGATCAGTTCCCGCCGCGCGGGATGGTCGAGGAAGCTGCGCCGGAAGCGGCCGTCGAGCCGGGCGTGGGCGCGGTCGACGTACCGATGGGCACGCTGCAGTCGCTCGACGGCGTCGGAGCGTCGGCCGAGCCGGAGTTGAGCCCGGCCGATGAGATGTTCCGCCTGCCAGACCCACTCGGGTTGCTGCAGCTCGCGGAAGGTCTCGAGCGCGGTTCCGGCGTCGAGCTCGGCAGACACCAGATCACCGCCGGGCAGGGCCAGTTCGATCCGGGCGCGCAGCAGTCGGGCCAGGGAGACTTCGTGACCGAAGTCTCCGGCTTCGACCAGGCGCAGCGCCTTGCGCACGGCGACCCGGGCGCGGTCGTAGTCGTTGCTCGCCAGGTGCGCTTCACCCAGCCCGCAGAAGGCCCGGGCTTCCCGGCGGTGATCGCCGGCGCGGCGGGAAAGGAAGGCGGACTCCTGGAACAGCTTCAGCGCTTCATCGAAGTTGCCTTGCTGGTGACGCAGGGTCGCCAACTCCAGCAGGAAGCCCGGGTGCCATTGCAGGTTGCGCGAACCGCTCATCGTGCGATCCGCTTCCTCCAGCCGCGAGGCGGCTCGCTCCGGATCGCCGGTATCCCGGTCGACACCACCGAGCAACATCAGCGACGTCGCGGTCAGATCACGCCGGTCCAGCCGGCGACAGAGATCCAGGGCTTCCCGTGCATGACGAGCCGCTTCGGCGAAGCGGCCTCTGCGGGTCTGGACCCGGCTCATGGCGTGGAGGGTCGCGGCCAGGCCTTCCCGCAGACCCAGGTCCCGGTGGCGCTGCAGCGCTACGCGAAGCTCCTCGTCGGCGCCGTTCATGTCGCCGCGCATCGAGAGCAGTCGGCCGACCCGGATCGAAAGGGCCGCGGAGCGCCGGGTATCGCCCAGTTCCTGGGCTCGTCGGCGGGCGCGCCGGCAGGCCTCGAGGGCACCGCCGAGATCCCCCTGGACCTCGAGCGCCACCGCCGTTCCCTCGTCGATCGAGACCTCGACCGACGGTTCGGCCCGGTCGCCGATGCGCTCACGCACCGCCTCGTAGCAGGCCAGTGCCGCCTTGAGATCGCCGTGCTCGCGGAGCAACACACCCTTGCGCAGCAGCGTCTGGATCGCGAGATCCTCCCGCTCCGCGTCTCGCGCGGCTTCGGCAGCCGCGTCGAGGAAACGGATGCCCTCGTCGAATCGATCCTGCCGGGCCAGGATCTCGCCCAGCGCCAGCTGGGAGCGGGCGATCACCGCCGGCTCCTCGACCCGCTCGGCGATATCCAGCGCCACCTCCAGCTCATCCTGGGCCTCGGAGTACCGTTCGCCGGCGGCCAGGACATCGCCCAGCGACAGGTGTGCCCAGGCCTTGAGATGTTGCTCACCGCTCTTCTCGGCCCGCGCCAGCATCCAGCGGTAATCTTCCTCGGCGCGTCGCAGATCGCCGGTCAAAGCACGGGTGTCGCCGCGCCGCTGGTAGAGCTCGCAGAGGACCGTCGCCGGCGTGGCGGGTTGGCGCAGCGCGAGGTCGATGGCGGTGCTGTAGTCGGCGATTGCCTCGCGATGGGCGGCGAGATCGCTGGCCAGGTCGGCGGCCCGGCGGTAGGCCTCGATGGCGCGGCCGGGCTGTCCCGCGGC
>CAZBZH010000949.1:0-1640 GCA_964496265.1 uncultured Acidobacteriota bacterium
CTAACCGCGAGCCGTGGACTTATTCAAGCCTCGGCCGACGCGCCGCGTCCCCGGCTGCGCCGGCGAGGCGCGGCCTTGCGGCCGGAAGCGGCCCGGGAGGCGGGCGCGGCCTTGGACTTGCGCGTCCCGGTCTTGGGCGACGACTGCTTGGCCGCCGCTTTCTTCGGCGCCGCCTTCTTGGCCGCGGCCTTCCTGGGCGCCGACTTGCCGGCCGTCTTGCGGCGGGCACCCGGCGTGGAGGCTGCCCCGCCTCCGTCGACCAGCCGGCTGAGGAACTCTCCGGTGTGGCTGCCCTTGATCCGGGCGACCTCTTCGGGAGTGCCCTCGGCCACGATGGTGCCGCCGCCGTCGCCCCCCTCGGGGCCCAGGTCGATGATCCAGTCGGCGGTCTTGATCACGTCGAGGTTGTGCTCGATCACGATCACGCTGTTGCCCTGCTCGACCAGGCGATTCAGCACGCTGAGCAGCTTCTTGATGTCGTCGAAGTGCAGCCCGGTGGTCGGCTCGTCGAGGATGTAGACCGTGCGGCCGGTGGCCCGCCGGGACAGCTCCTTGGAAAGCTTGATCCGCTGGGCCTCACCGCCGGAGAGGGTCGTCGCCTGCTGCCCCAGCCGGATGTAGCTCAGGCCGACGTCGTACAACGTCTGTAGCTTGTCCCGCACGTTGGGCACCGCGTCGAAGAACTCGAGTGCCTGGTGCACCGACATCTCCAGCACCTCGGCGATGTTCTTGCCCTTGTACAAGATCTCCAGGGTCTCGCGGTTATAGCGCGCCCCGCCGCAGGTATCGCAGGTCACGTAAATGTCGGGCAGGAAGTGCATCTCGATCTTGAGCATGCCGCCGCCCTCGCAGGCCTCGCAGCGGCCGCCGCGCACGTTGAACGAGAAACGGCCGGGCTTGTAGCCCCGCATCCGCGCCTCGGGCACCATCGAGAACAGCTCGCGGATCGGCGTGAACAGTCCGACGTAGGTTGCCGGATTCGAGCGCGGCGTGCGGCCGATCGGCGACTGGTCGATGTCGATCACCTTGTCCAGGTGCTGGATCCCGTTGATCTTCTTGTGCTCGCCCGGCTGGGCCTCGGCGCCGTGGAGCTCCCGGGCCAACGCCTTGTGCAGGATCTCGTTGACCAACGTGCTCTTGCCCGAGCCGGAAACACCGGTGACGCAGGTCAGCACTCCCAGGGGGAAGCGCACGTCGACGCCGGTCAGGTTGTTCTGCCGGGCGCCGGCCACGGTGATCGACTTGCCGTTGCCCGGCCGCCGCTCCTCGGGCGTGGCAATGGCGTCCCGGCCCGACAGGTAGGCGCCGGTCATCGACTTCTTGTTGCGGGCGATCGCCTTGGGGGTCCCCTCGGCCACCACCTCGCCGCCGAGCTCGCCGGCGCCGGGGCCCAGGTCGACGACCCAGTCCGCCTCGCGGATGGTCTCCTCGTCGTGTTCGACGACGATCACCGTGTTGCCCAGGTCGCGCATCGCCATCAGCGTGTCGAGCAGGCGACGGTTGTCCCGCTGGTGCAGGCCGATCGAAGGCTCGTCGAGGATGTAGAGCACCCCGGTCAGCCGCGACCCGATCTGGGTCGCCAGGCGAATGCGCTGTCCCTCGCCGCCGGAGAGGGTCGCGGCGCTGCGGTCCAGGGACAG
>CAZBZH010000950.1:0-1638 GCA_964496265.1 uncultured Acidobacteriota bacterium
CGGGTCAGGGTGGTGACCGGCACCTCCAGCGCAGCGGCGGCATTGAACAGCTGCGCCCCGTCGAGATGCACCGAGAGTCGATGGCGGTCGGCGAAGGAGCGCACCCCGTCGAAGTAGTCCGGCTCGATCGGCACGCCGCCCCGGGAGCCGAAGGTGTTCTCCAGCAACACCAGCCGGGTGCGGGGCAGGTGCGGGTCGTCGACGCAGACCGCCCGCTCCAGTTGACCCAGGTCCATCTTGCCCTCGGCGTCGGTGCCCAGCGCCCGGGGGACCACGCCGCCGAGGGTGGCGATCGCTCCCGCCTCCCACTGCATCACGTGCCCGTCGGCGGCGACCAGCGCCTCGTGGCCGCGCCCGGTGTGGGCCAGGATCGCGGCGAGGTTGCCCATGGTGCCGCTGGCGACGAACAGCCCGGCTTCCTTGCCCAGGCGTTCCGCGGCCTCGGCCTCCAGGGCGTTGATCGACGGGTCTTCGCCGTAGACGTCGTCTCCCAGCGGCGCGTCGGCCATCGCCTGGCGCATCGCCGGAGTCGGCCAGGTCACGGTGTCGGAACGAAAATCGATGCGGTCCATCGGGGCATTGTAGGACGGGATGCGCCGGGCGTCGCCGCTCGTTGGCCGGTTAGTTGGCGCGGGCGGTCTTCGCGCCCGCCGTCACCGCCGGGATCACGTATTTGGGCACCAGCACGTCCCGGAACTTACTCCAGGTGCGGTAGTCGCCGTAGTTGCCGGCCATGAACGAGGTCACCACCTCGAGCTCCGGAATCACGATCGCCATCTGACCGCCGTTGCCGCTGGAGTAGAAGGCGTCGTAGCTGCGGCCGTCGACCTCGAAGGTGATGCGCCACCAGGCCAGGCCGTAGTCGCCTTCTTCGTGGATCGAGGCGTGGGCTCGCACCGAATCGGCGACCCAGGCCTCGGGCAGTACCCGCGTGCCGTTCCAGCGGCCGCCGTCGAGCATGACCTGCCCCAGCTTGATCTTGTCCCGGGGGCGCAGCATGATCCCGCCGCCGCCGTAGCCCTTCTCCAGCGGGTCCAGGTTCATGAACCAGCCGCGCATTTGCAGCGGCTCGCCGAACCACTCGTCGAACAGCTCCGGGATCGGCCGGCCGCTCTGCTGCTCCAGCACCCCCATCGCCAGGTTGATACCGGCGGTGCAGTAGATCGCCTTGCTGCCCGGATCGGTGGCCATCGGCAGGTCCAGGGCGTAGCGCCGCCAGTCCGGCTGCTCGCTCTGGTTCTGCATGTTGTTCTCGTTGCCCGGCGAGTTCTCGTCGTCGTCGTCGCAGTTCCAGCCCGGCGACATGGTCAACAGGTGCCCGACGTTCATCGCCTTGCGTCGCGGATCCTCCGGCGTGTCGCCGAAGGGGGCGTAGGCCGAGGTTTCTAGATCGACATCCACGCCGTGCATCCCGCCGGCGCCGACCAGCATCGACGTCAGGCTCTTGCCCGCCGACCGGGTGTCGTGGGGGCGCTCGGCATGGAAGTCGTGGAAGTACTCGTCGAGCACCAGCTTGCCCTTGTAGGAGACCTGCAGCGCCTGGATGTAGGGGGCGCTGACCGAGTCGGTCTCGGTCGTGGCGATCTCCCGCACCAGCGCTTCCAGTGCTTCACCGGAAACCGGTGGCGCTTCGGGGCT
>CAZBZH010000951.1:0-1636 GCA_964496265.1 uncultured Acidobacteriota bacterium
CCGGGGAAACGCCCGAACACCGTGTCGTACTTGCAGAGGTAGACCAGCTTCTCGTTGTCGGTGATGTCGTTGAGCGCCACCACGTCGTAGTTCTGAGTCTGGCTCAGGATGCGGAAGACCGCCCGGCCGATGCGGCCGAACCCGTTGATCGCGACCTTGGGTTTCGACATGGTGTTACGCCTCCGCCGGGACGCGATCGAACGCGGCCAGTCGATAAATCGACTCCACCACCCGCGTGGCGTAGCCCCATCCGTTGTCGTACCAGGTGAGGGTCTTCAGCATGTTCCCGCCGAGCACGCCGGTCGACAGGGCGTCGAACACGGCCGAGTGGGAGTTGCCGATGACGTCCGAGGAGACGATCGGCTCCTCGGTGTACTCGACGATGTTCTTGAACGTGCTGCCCGCGGCCGAGCGCACCACCTCGTTGACCTCCTCGATGGTCACCTCACGGCTCATCATCGTGACCAGGTCGACCGACGATCCGTCGGGAACCGGGACACAGAGCGAGGTGCCGTCGAGTTTGCCCTCGAGCTCGGGAACGATCTTGCCCACCGCCACCTGAGCCCAGGTGTTGGCCGGGATGATGTTCTGAGCCGCGGCGCGGGAATGCCGGGTTTCGCTGGCGGGCACATCGGCCAGCCGCTGTTCGTTGGTATAGGCGTGAACGCTGGTCATGAAACCGCGTTCGATACCGAAGGCGTCGTTCAGGATCTTGCAGATCGGCGCCACGGCGATGGCGGTGCAGGAGGTGTTCGAGATCAGCCGGCTCTCGGCCGTCAACTCGTCGTCGTTCACCCCCGGCACGATCAGGGCGTCCAGTTCATCGTCGGGCGGGCTGGTCAGGATCACCCGCTTGGCCCCGGCATCGAGGTGCTTCTGCAGCATCGCCCGGGTGCTGTAGCGGGAGGTCGCCTCGACGACGATGTCCACCCCCAGCTCGGCCCAGTCGACCTCGCCGGGTTCACGGGCCTGGATCATCTTGATCTGGCGGCCCTTGGCGTACATGTAGCCACCGGTGACACGGATCGGCTCGCGAAAACGTCCGTGCACGGTGTCGTACTTGAGCAGGTACTCGAGCGACTCGGGCTCGGCGATGTCGGCGATGGCCACCACCTCGACATCGTCCTGCGGATAGAGAATCCGGAACACGTTCCGGCCGATCCGGCCGAAACCCATCAAACCGATGCGGATCTTCATGAGGTCTCCTCTTCCGGTGCCGGCCTGCGAGGACCTGGTCTCCACCGGATGAACTCCGCGTTATCTGATGCCGAACGGCGCGTCCCGGGACCGATCAGGTCGCGAGTCCTGAATCGGCCGGTCCGAACCGGACGACCTGCTCCGCAAGAGCGCTCAGGCGAGCGTCCGCCCGGGCGAATACGGAGCCTTCAGGGTAGCGGCCTTCGGCATCTCGCGCACCGGCAGATTGGCCGGTCAAGACCTCGATTCCCTCCTCAATTGTTTCCACCGCCCAGATGCGGAAGCGCCCCTCCTCGACGGCTCGCACCACATCCTTGCGCAGCATCAACTGCGGGACGTTGGTCGCGGGGATCATCACCCCCTGGGCCTGGGTCAAACCTAACAGGGAGCAAACATCGAAGAAGCCCTCGATCTTCTCGTTGACCCCGCCGATCGACTG
>CAZBZH010000952.1:0-1630 GCA_964496265.1 uncultured Acidobacteriota bacterium
AACGATGCGCGGCGGTCCGAGGGAGCGCTGCGAATCCGCTCCAGGTGCTCGAGTAGCGGCTCGCGCAGCTCCCGGCTTCCCGGGATGATCTCCGCGCTGAAGGCATCGGCGCCGACCGCCAGCACGATCCCGCGATCCTCGCCGAGCAGGTAGTCGAGCATCAGCGCGTCGCCGGGGAGAGAGCGTTGAACCGCGGCCAGATCCGAGGCATCCACCGCGGCGCCGCCGGGCGCCCCGCTGCGTCGTAGCGCCCGGGCGTGGGCCTTCTCCACGACCCGGAAAATCTCTTTGCTTGCCCGTCCCTGCCGAATCAAGGCCGCCGCCAGGTCGACGTAGGGTTCGGCCCGCTCCCGCAGGAAGCGCAGCCCTTCCGACGAGGGATCGAGTGCGTCCCCCATCCCGTCCACCAGCGCGACCGCGGTCTCGAGCTCGGTGATGCCTCTCGCAAGGTCACCCCCGCGAATCGCGGTCCGGCCCAGCAGCCAGCGGATCATCCACTCGAGGGAGCGCGCCTCGAGCTCCTGGACTTCCAGCAGCGTGTCCTCGAGCTGCCGCCTCGCGGCTTCGGTTCGGCCGCGCTCCAGGTCGACCCGGGCGCCGAAGGTCTTGGCGAACAGCACCCGAAGTCGCGTGCCCGATTCTTCCGCCGCCGCGGAGAAGTGTTCGGCGGCCGCGCCCAGATCCCCCGCGACCATCCGTTCGCGTCCGAGGTACAGCCGGGCTCGCGCTGCCTGTTCCGGTGCCTCGTCGCCGACCCGGGTGAGCCAGTCCCGGGCCTCGCCGGTCCGGCCCATCAGCAGGTGCAAGCGCCCCAGGGTTACCGCCGCCCGGGCGGCGTCGTCGGGCTGTTGCGCGGTGAGGTAGTCAGCGTGAACCTGTTCCAGTAGCGCCTGGGCACCGTCGGCGTCTCCCAGTTCGACCAGCACGATGCCGCGGTTGTAGTCGCAGGTGCGGGCGGCGTCTTCGCGGCCGAGTTCACGCAACGAGGTCGCGGCCCGGTCGAGCAGCACGCTGGCCTGGGCCAGATCGCCGGTGTAGAGCTGCAGTCCGGCAAGATTGTTCAGCGCGAACGCCTCGACGTCCCGGCGCTCCACCGCCCGGGCCCGTTCCAGCGACTCGGCGTAGAGCTCGCCGGCCTCATCGAAGTCCCCCCGGCGCTGGGCCAGCCAGCCGAGGATGTTGGTGCAGTTGGCGATCCCGGTGTCGTCGTTCGCGTCCCGGGCGCGGCGCAAGGCCTCGGAGTAGGCCTCGGTGGCCGGCTCCGCCTGGCGGCGGTAGAAGTGCGCCTCGCCGACGGTCCACATCGGCTCCCAGCGATCGGGGCAGGCCGCGGCGATGGCCCGGGCTCGCTCCTCCAGGGCGTCGAAGGCGCCGGCCTTGCCCGCCTCGGCGATGGCCGCCCGCCATGGGGCGTCCCCCCGGGGGCAGTCTTCGAGTTCCGCCGGCTCGACCGGGGGCTCGGCATTCCCTCCGCAGCCGGCAACAAGCAGAAGCGCCAGGCCGAGCAGGATCGCGAGGAACGGCCGAGTTCGTGGCTGGTTCGAGTGGGTCATCGGGCCCGAGCTTAGCGCATCTGCACCAAAAGAAAGGCGCTCTCCGAAGAGAGCGCCTTCGAGTTCGGGATGAACTG
>CAZBZH010000953.1:0-1628 GCA_964496265.1 uncultured Acidobacteriota bacterium
CGCCGGCCTGGCCCGCGAGGGCCGCTTCGACTACCTGCTGATCGAGTCGACCGGTATCTCGGAGCCGATCCCCGTGGCGCAGACCTTCACCTTCGAGGACGAAGAGGGGGTGAGCCTGAGCCAGATCTCCCGGCTCGACACCATGGTGACCGTGGTGGACGCCGCAAACTTCCTCAAGGACTACAACGCCGCCGAGGCGCTGCAGGAGCGCGGAGAATCTCTTGGCGAGGACGACGAGCGCACGGTGACCGATCTGCTGATCGATCAGATCGAGTTCGCCGACGTGATCGTGCTGAACAAGCTCGACCTGGTCAGCGATGAGCAGGCCCGCGAGGTGGAGGCGATCATCAAGGCACTGAACCGCGGCGCGAAGATCCTGATGACCACTCGGGGGCAGGTTGCCCTCGGCGACGTGCTCGACACCGGCCTCTTCGACTACGAGAAGGCCGAGCGCTCTGCCGGATGGATCCGGGAGCTCCAGGGAGAACACACCCCTGAGACCGAGGAATACGGCATCTCCAGCTTCACCTACCGCACGCCTCAGCCCTTCGACGCCGAGAAGGTGTGGGCGTTCATCAACGATGAATCGAACTGGAAGGGCGTACTGCGCTCCAAGGGGTTCTTCTGGGTCGCTGCCGACCATAGCGTGGCCTATGAGTGGGCGCAGGCGGGCGGGGTCTCCAACGTGAACCCGGCCGGCATGTGGTGGGCCGCGATCCCCCGGGAGCACTGGGAGCACCCGGAAGATCAGCGCCCGGACAAACAGCCCAACTGGGATCCCCGTTACGGCGATCGAGCCCAGGAGCTGGTCTTCATCGGCCAGAAGATGGATGAGGCCGGGATCCGCGCCCGCCTCGACGCTTGCTTGCTCGATGAGAAGATCGCGGCCTCGGACAGCGACGCCTGGGCCAAGCTCCCCAATCCCCTGCCCAAGTTCGAGCCCGCCGAAGAGCCGGCCTGAGGTTCAACCGGAATGACCGTGGAGTGGCTGATCGTCGGCGGTGGCATTCACGGCGTCCACATCGCCGCGCGCCTGATCGGCGAAGCGGGTGTCGCCCCCGAGGATCTACGGATCGTGGATCCGGGCCAGCGGCTGATGGCCCGCTGGCGCGCCTCCACCGCGACGACCGGGATGACCCACCTTCGCTCCCCCGCCGTGCACCATCTCGACCTCGAGCCCTGGTCGCTCAAGCGTTTCGCCGGCACGAGACGCCGAAAGCGAAGGCCCAGGTCCTTCGCCCCTCCCTATGACCGGCCGAAACTGACCCTGTTCAACGCTCACAGCCAACGGGTCGTAGACGCCTACGGGCTCGCGGAGCTTCACCTCCAGGACCGAGTCGTCGGAGGCTCGATCAGCGACGACGGGATCGAGGTCGAACTGTCAAGCGGCCGCCGGATCGAGGCAGCCAACATCCTGCTGGCGGTCGGCGCGAGCGAACAACCGGCCTGGCCCGAATGGGCACCGCGAGGCGACCACCGTGTGCGCCATGTCTTCCAGCCACAGCCTGACGACCGGATCGAAGCAGGGAGCACGGTGGCGGTCATCGGCGGTGGGATGACCGCGGCCCCGATCGCCCTCCGGGTCAAGCGAGAAGGCCACCAGGCGCCCCGGGTGTCTCGCCACCCCC
>CAZBZH010000954.1:0-1620 GCA_964496265.1 uncultured Acidobacteriota bacterium
GGCGGGCCGTTCTGGTGGTACTGCTGTTGCTGTCTGTACTGCTGCTGGCCCATCTGAGGCGGGTCGCTGCCCTCGACCACGAGCGGGCCGACCGGCAACGGCTGGCCGCCCTTCTCGAGGTACACACGGTACAGCTCGGCGCGGTAGTAGGTCCCGATCACCGCGAAGATCACGACGCCGGGGAACAGCCCGAGATAGAGCGTGATCAGCCCGAAGAAGACCACCAGGAAGTTCACCATCGTCATGACGAACATGCCGATGATCAGCTCCTTGGCGAGCATCTTGGTCATCTGCACGACCTCGCCGAACCGCATCGCGGCGTTCAGGTCGTCGGCGATCTCGGCGCGGGTGACCGCGACCGTCAGCAGCATGCTCGAGATGAACACCACCGCGACCATCAGGAGCATCACGATGATGTAGAGAATGAGCGCGAGGCCACCGCCCACCAGCGCGCCGGCCTCTTCACCGGCGGCCCCGCCGACGCCGGCCGCGCCGACCACGCCGAACCAGCCGAAGCCCATGCAGAAGTAGCAGCAGAAGACGACCGCGATGATCGGCGCCGACCAGAGCATCTGCGCGATCAGGCCCTTGAAGCCGGGGCCGATCAGCTTGCCGAGGTAGTCGGTGTCCCACTCGAGCCGAGGCAGCGGCGAGTCCTGGCCGGACACCGCGCGGCGAAGCGCGATCGCGAGCCAGCCGCGGAGCACGAGCTGGCCGAGCACCGGAATGCACATGCCCGAGAGGAGCAGCAGGCAGCCCCAGCCCACCTTGCCCATCCAGTCCGGATCGTTCCGGAGCGCCGTCCATCCCCTCAGGTATTGCATCGCGTAGCCCTCACTCCCGCGGGGTGAAGTCGAACGGCTGACCGACCACCGCGCACCCCCCCGTCGGCCTCGGGAATCTAATGCGCTGGGCGATATTGCGCACGCACGAGAGCACCTGCGGGTCGCGCAGCGAGCCCCCGGTCCGCACGCCGGTGACGGCGCCGTCGCGGCCCACGCGGACCTGCAGCTGCACCTGGCCCGACAACGTCTGGTTCACCTTCAGGCGCCGCTCGTAGCAGTTGCGGAACTGAAGTTGACGCGACCGCATGGCCGCGGCGGCGCGCGCCGCGTCGATGTCTCCGCTGCAGTTGAAGGCTCCGCCTCCGCCGCCGGCGTACCGCGTGACGTACCGGATCCGCGGACCACCCGCGTCGACGGGGCCGCCCGCGTCGGGCAGCTCGTCGGGCATGATCAGGTCCGGATCCGGCGGCGGCGGCGCGGGCGGCCCTGCGTCGGGCGCCTGGTTCACCTGCGCGGTCGGATCACCGCCGTCGCCCTCACAGCTCTGCATCCCGAACCACAGCCCCACGGCGGCCAGGATGAGGACGACACCGATGATTCCGTACTTGAGATTGCCACCGGTAGGAGGCGGCGGAGCGGCTGACTCGGAAGCCACGTGGCCCTTTCGGCTGGGGGGGTCTGCGAGACGCCGGAGGATAACCGCCGGGGGTCGGAAGCTCCAAGCCCGCGGCTGTGCCATATTCGCGCGCCATGAGCCGTATTCACCGCACCCTGCCCGAGAAGGGCACCAAGATCGGCCTCGACGACCTCAAGCGTCGCGTCGAGCAGCGGGTGC
>CAZBZH010000955.1:0-263 GCA_964496265.1 uncultured Acidobacteriota bacterium
CGGCCGCCCGGCCGAGAGCACCGGGCAGGTGGTCAGCAGCGTGCGCGACCGCCTGCAGGCCCTTCCCGACCGAGGCCGCGAGCTGTTCGAACGGATGGGCGGGGCGACCCGGACCCTGCGGGACCGACTGACCGAGGGGGGCGACCCGCGGGATGCCGTCGAGGCGATCCGCACCTTCCAGCGGGGCCTCGAGGCCCTGGGGGTGGTCCCCGAGGAACTGGTCGAGATCGTGCGCCGCTGTGAGGCCGAAGGGGGAGCCGCCA
>CAZBZH010000955.1:273-1618 GCA_964496265.1 uncultured Acidobacteriota bacterium
CTGACCGGCTCGGCGGCGGGCTGCCTTCTGGTCTACCATCCGCAGTCACCCGGGCCGTGGCCGTTCCTCGAACGGTTCCACGCCCATCCCGTGGCACTGGGGGCCCCGGGACTCACCCTGGAGATCCTATGAGCGGCAAGGCGACGGTGATCTCGCCGGCGAACATCGCCTTCATCAAGTACTGGGGCGCGGTGGACTTCGACCGCGCGATCCCGACCAACCCGTCGATCTCGATGACCCTCGACGCCTGCCATAGCCGCTGCACCGCCGAGCATCTGGACGAGAGCGGTGACGACGAGGTGCATCTGGCCCAGCCCGACGGCAGCCTGACCGACGCTCCCGAGTCCTTCGTCCGTGGGGTGAGCAACCACCTCGACCGCATTCGCGAGCACACCGGCCGCAGCGGCCGCTTCCGCATCGCCACCGCCAACAGCTTCCCCATGGGCGCCGGCATCGCCAGCTCCGCCTCGGGCTTCTCGGCCCTGGCCATCGCGGCGACCCGGGCGCTGGGCCTGGAACCGGGAGCGGACGAACTGTCGGAGTTGGCGCGGATGAGCGGATCCGGCTCGGCATCCCGCTCGGTCTCCGGCGGCTACCTGGAATGGCCGGCCGAGGGAAGCGGCGATCGCTGCCATGCAAAGGTGATCGCCTCGGCGGACCACTGGGATCTGCGCGACGTGGTCGTGCTCGCCGACCGCAGCGAGAAGAAGGTCTCCTCGCGGGAAGGACATCGCCGGGCCGCCTCGAGCCCCCACTTCGCCCGCCGCCGCGAGTTGCTTCCGGCGCGGCTGGATGCGACCCGCCGGGCCATCGCCGAACGGGACTTCGAACGGCTGGCCCCGGTGCTGGAAGAGGAAGCGATCGAACTGCACCTGATCGCCATGTCCTCCCAACCGGCGATCTTCTACTGGAAGCCCCCGACCCTGGCGATCCTCGAGACCGTCCGCGAACTGCGCGAGGCGGGCTGCCCCGCCGCGGCGACCATGGACGCCGGACCCAACGTCCACGTGATCTGTCCGGCCGAGGCCGAGGAGCAGGTCTACCAGGCGGTCTCCCAGGTACCGGGGATCGCCGGCGTAATTCGTGACGGCGTCGGCCGCGGGCCCCGGTTCACCGACGAGCATCTGGCGTGAGCGGCACGCCGAGCCTGACCCTGCTCAAGCTGGGCGGCAGCCTGATCACCGACAAGACCGGCGTGGAGGCGGTGCGCCAGGACGCCCTCGACCGGCTGGCCCGGGAGATCGCCCGCGCCCTGCCCGGGCTCGGCGGCGGGCTCTTGATCGGTCACGGCGCCGGCTCCTTCGGTCACGTGGCCGCCCGCAGGCACGGGGTGGGCAAGGGCCCG
>CAZBZH010000956.1:0-1616 GCA_964496265.1 uncultured Acidobacteriota bacterium
CCGAGGACACGATCGTGGTCCCGCCGAAGAATCGATACGGATTCACCTGCGGCCCCGAAGGCATGGACTTCCTGACGATCCGGTTGGGCGAAGCGACCACCGAGCTCTGAGACGTCCCGATGCCGTCGATCGTCGACTGCCACACCCACGTCGTCTCGCCCGACCACGCGCGCTACCCGCTCGATCCGCGTGACCTCTCCGGCGCGTGGTATCGCGCGGCAGCCGCGGGCGCGGCAGGTGCTGCCGCCGGGGCTTCCGTCGCCGCACCCTCGCCCGCGGTATCCACGGTCAACACCGTGGCGCCGACCGAGATCTTGCTGCCCGGCTCGACCTTGACCTCCTTCACCGTACCGGTGAAGGGACAGGGAACTTCGCGACTGGCCTTCTCGGTTTCGACCTCGAGAACCGGTTGGTCCTGCTTGACGCTGTCCCCGGGCGCCACGAGCACACCGGTGACCTCGACGTTATCGATACCTTCACCCAACTCCGGGAGCTTCAGCTCTTGGATCATGCGTCCGTGCCTTCCTTTTGTGCCTGGACTCAGGCCAGCCGGGGATTCGCCTTGTCGGGATCGATGGAGAGATCCTTGATGGCCTGCTTGACCACCTCGGGTTTGATCTTCTTCTGGCCCAGGAGACCGGTCAACGCCGCGAAGGCAATGTGCCGGGCGTCGACCTCGAAGAACTCTCGCAGCGGCCCGCGGCCTTCGCTGCGGCCGAAGCCGTCGGTGCCGAGACAGATCATCTCGCCGTCGACCCAGCGGGAAACCGACTCGGGCATCAGTTTGCTGTAGTCCGATGCCGCCACCACCAGCTCCGCACCCTGCAGCGCGGTGTTGACGTAGGGCACCCGTTGACGGTCCAGCGGATGCAGGCGATTGTGACGGTCGGCGTCCTGCCCCTGGCGGAACAGTTGCTGGTAGCTGGTCACGCTCCAGACCTCGGCGGCCACGCCGTACTTCTCGGCCAGGATCTCCCGGGCCTTGATCGTCTCGTTGGCGATGGCACCGCTACCGAGCAGGGTGACCTTCGGCGCGCCCTTCTTACCCTCGGCGGGGAGCAGGCGGTACATGCCGTCGAGAATGCCCTGCTCGCAGCCTTCGGGCATCGCGGGCATGGTGTACTGCTCGTTCTCGATGGTCAGGTAGTAGATCACCGGATCGCCGTCGACATACATGCGGTGAATGCCGTCACGGATGATCACCGCAATCTCGTAGGCGAACGCGGGGTCGTAGGCCACCACGTGAGGATGGGTCGAGGCCAGCACGTGGCTGTGACCGTCCTGGTGCTGCAGCCCCTCGCCGGCCAGGGTGGTGCGCCCGGCGGTGGCGCCCAGCAGGAAGCCGCGGCAACGCATGTCGCCGGCGGCCCAGATCAGGTCGCCGATCCGCTGGAAGCCGAACATCGAGTAGAAGATGAAGAACGGGATCGTCGGCACGCCGTGGGAGGCGTACGCCGTTCCCGCGGCGATGAACGAGGACATCGAGCCCGCTTCGGTGATCCCCTCTTCCAGGATCTGACCGTCCTTGGCTTCCTTGTAGTAGAGCAACGTTTCCCGGTCGACCGGCTCGTACTTCTGGCCGACGTGGGAGTAGATGCCGACCTGGCGGAACATCG
>CAZBZH010000957.1:0-1603 GCA_964496265.1 uncultured Acidobacteriota bacterium
TAGGCCTTGAAAATACCGAGGGTGCCGTGCACGCAGGTCGGCGCGATGCCCAGCCCGCTACAGAGCGAACCCGCGAGGGTCGACGACGAGGTGACGAATGGGTAGTAGCCGTGATCGAGGTCGAGCAACGTCCCCTGAGCGCCCTCGAACAGCACGTCGGCGCCCTCGTCGATCCACTGGTTGAGTAGCATGGCCGTGTCGGCGATGTACGGCCGGAGCTGCTGCCCGTGGTCCCACGCCGCGTCGACCAACTCGTCGAGATTCGCCGGCGCCTCACCGGCGGCACGCAGGCGTTGCCCGGCGGCTCCGTCGAGCATGCAGCCGATCAACCGCCGCAACTCGTCGCGATCGAGCAGATCTCCCATGCGCAGGCCCCAACGCGCGGCCTTGGCCTCGTAGGTCGGCCCCACGCCCCGCTGGGTCGTGCCGATGCGCCGTCCTTCCTCGGCGGCGGACTCGGTCAACGCGTCGAGCCGGGTCATCAGGGGCAGGATCACGTGAGCGCGGTCGCTGATGAAGAAGCGGCCGTCCAGCCCGACGTCCGCCGAGCGCAGGCTCTCGATCTCTTGCAGCAACGTGCGCGGATCGATCACGGTGCCGTTGCCGATAACGCAGCGGGTATCGGGCCGGAACACCCCCGACGCCACGTGATGCAGCGCGTGGCGTTTGCCGTCGAAGGTCACCGTGTGCCCGGCGTTGGGGCCCCCCTGAAAGCGGGCCACCACGTCGAAGCGATCGGAGAGGAGATCGACGATCTTCCCCTTCCCCTCATCGCCCCACTGAGCACCAACTACCGCGATGTTCGGCATGCTTCTGAACCATTGTCCGGGATGCGAGATCCAGGCGGGAAATCGCGGCTGCTCCGTCCGGTGATCCGGGGATCCGCCGCTTCTTGAACCGGGAGTATACCACCTGTTAGCATCTCGGCCCCGTGAGCACCTGGACCTTGCTGTTGGCAGCGCTGGGCTTGGCGATGTTCCTCGAAGGGCTGCCCTACTTCGTTTCTCCGGCGGGGGTGCGTCGGTACCTCGAGGAGATCTCCGGCTTCCGCGACGCGGCCCTGCGGCTCATGGGATTGACCCTGATGGCGGGCGGCCTCGGGTTGGCCTACCTCGCCCTGCACTGGTGAATTTCATGGCGGTTTCATCCGCCACGGAGATAGGCCATGGCGCGTCGCAGCATCATTCTCGACGGCGAGTCCCTGACCCTCGAACAGCTGGAACGGATCGCCGACGGCGCCCCGTGCAAGCTCTCGGCGGCCGCCCTCAAACGGGCCGATCGCTCCCGGGCCGTGGTCGACCGAGCCGCTGCCGGTGACGACCAGGTCTACGGCGTCAACACCGGCTTCGGCCGGCTCTCGCGAATCCGGATCGACGCCCGCAGCCTCGACGATCTGCAGCTCAACCTGATCCGCAGCCACGCGGCCGGCGTCGGCCGCCCACTGCCTGAGCGTGTGGTCCGCGCGATCCTGGCTCTGCGCGCCAACTGCCTCTGCCGGGGTCACTCCGGGATTCGCCGGGAAGTCCTCGGACGCATGATCGAACTGCTTAACGCCGGCATCCACCCGGTGATCCCCGAGCAGGGTTCGGTCGGCGCGTCGGGG
>CAZBZH010000958.1:0-1602 GCA_964496265.1 uncultured Acidobacteriota bacterium
CCCTCCACGGCGAGCTGGCCGCCACCGACCAGATCGTGGAGTTGGATCTGGCGCTGCAGAAGCTGGAGAAGCTGGACGCCCGGTTGGCCGAGGTGGTGCAGTACCGCTTCTTCGCCGGCCTGTCGGTGGAGGAGACCGCCAAGGTCCTCGGCGTGACCGACCGCACGATCAAGCGGGACTGGCGCAAGGCCCGGGCGCTGTTGCAGCTCCAGATGGGAAGCCCGCCTCCCAGCGCCGACTGACCTTCCTGCGCCGCCTCCGTGGTAGCCTTCGGCAACTCACCTTCGCGGAGGCTTCCGTTGCGCACCCTGATGTTTGTGGCGTTTTGTCTTGCCGTGATTCTGTTCGGCGGCGGCGTGTTGGCCCAGGAACAAGACCAGGAACAAGAGGCTGAAGCCGAAGAGAAGGCGGTCGCGGACGACTCCGTCGAGACGGAGACCGAGGAGCAGCCTGCGACCGAGGGCGAGCCGGAGGACGAGGATGACGGGCGTCCCGTCGAGATCGCTCCCTACGACGAGCAGCTCACCCGCAACCCCAGAGACGCCGCCGCCTGGTACGGGCTGGCCCGCAAGATGGTGCGCGACAAGCACCGGGTGCCGGCGTTCCTGGCCTACGTGCGCTACCTGGCGATGGAGCCCACGACCAAACGGGCCGCCGCCGTCGCCGAGCACCCCTGGGAACTGTTGTTCATGGGGGTCAAGACCTGGGGGCGGGACCGCATCTACCTGGACAAGACCGAGCTGGATGTGTGGCTGCAGAGTTCGATGATGCTGTCGGTCACCGCGACCATGCGAGGCAAGGGCCGGGGACAGGGGATGAGCAAGCCGGAGTTCTTCGCCAGCGCCCTCGAAGGGATGACCCTGATGTTCGACACCATCCTGGATGATCCCGGCGTGGATCCCTTCTGGAAGCGGATGGTGGTCGGGTTTTTCGTCGACGCCCGGGAAGCCGGCCATCTGGAGGCCCTGGCCTACGTCAGCCGCCAGTCGCTGGAGGAGCGCAAGGTCAAGAAGTGGATCAAGGCCAACGCCGAGGCGGTGGAGCGCTACAAGCAGTGGGCCGCCGCGTGGAAGCCCGCGCCGCCGGCCGAAGAGCCGACCGAAGAGCCGACCGAAGAGGAGCCGGCTGGAGAGGAGCCCGCCGTAGGGGAGGCTCCCGCAGAGAGCTGAAGCGGCGCGAGGCCGCCTGGCTTTCACACCTAGCGCACCCGGTAGGCGTAGAGGGACGCCACCGCGCCCGACGAGGTCTCGTTGTACATGTAGACCCGGTAGCGGGGGAAGGCGATGCGCACGGTCATCTGTTCCGAGACGAAGATCGCGTCGCCGCCGCTGGCCTGGGCCTGGACTTCCAGCGGGAACAGGATCTTCCCCTCGTTGCGCATCAGGAAGTTGAAGGCGTCGACGTCCGGCACGAGCAGGGCGCCGACCCGGCCCTTGCCCGGGACCGCTTCCTTGAACTCTCCGCCGAGGCTGAGCACCATCTCCGAGAAGCCGTCGGTATCGAGCACGCCGACCTCGATCAGGCGTTCGGTGTCCGCCCGGTTGACCGGCGTGACCTGCTGGCGTTCGAAGGCGACCAGCCAACCGGTTTCCGCCTGGGCCG
>CAZBZH010000959.1:0-1597 GCA_964496265.1 uncultured Acidobacteriota bacterium
GTCCTCGGGTGGCACGGTGACGCCGCTCAGCACCAGGTCGGTCAGCTGCGCGGGGGCGAGTAGGCTGCGCATGATCGCGAGAGCGGTGGTGGGGAACGGGACGCCGACCAGCAGTTCGGTGAGTCCCATCCGGGCCTTGCCGGACGTGATGATCCGATGGTCGCACGCCGCCGCGATCACGCAGCCACCGGCGATCGCGTGGCCGTTGATGGCGGCGACGATCGGAGTCGGGCAACGGAAGAGCGTGCCGAACGCCAGGTCCAGGCTGCTGAGGAACGCGTCCAGGTAGTCGTCGCCGCCCTCGAGGAGCTGAAACAGGTCGACGCCCGCCGAGAAGATGGCGCCGTCACCCGTGAGGACCGCGGCTCGAGCCGGCGAGTTCTCGAGATCCGCCACCGTTCTGGTGATGGCCTCCAGGAAGCCCAGGTCCAGGGCGTTGGCCTTGCCGTGCGCCATGCGGAGGACGGCAACCGAGTCCACGTCTTCGCGGTGAATCATCGCCGCGAGTGTACAGAACGAATCCCCGCCAGCCGCGAGGGCCGACGGGGAATCTGTTGGGTAGGGACCCTGTCGTTCGCCGACCGCCAGCGGTCGGATGCGAACATCCGGGGTCTCAGCCGCCGATCGTCCAGGTTTGGCAGTTACTCACATAGGTGCCGATGATCGGGCCCGAGGAGCAGACGCCGACGAACTGAGTCGACAGCGTGGCGCCGCAGAGTGCGGGGTCGTTCGGCAGGGGTGCCGGGACCTGCAGGGTCTGGCAGCTGCCGGGGGCGCCGCCGTTCGGGAAGTTGAACGCGACCGGCGGAGGTGCCAGCGGAACCAGGATCGGGCCGCAGAACGGCGCGACCACCGGGCCAGCCGGGTTGCACGGGCCGAGGCCGAAGAACAGGGCGGCCAGGGAGTTGCCCGGGGCCAGTTCGAGATCGAGCGAGAACGCCGGGTTGCCGATCGCGGGCGAGCCGTTCACGGTGTGCTGCATGCCGGGGCACGCCGGGCAGCCGAGGTTCTGGCAGTTGCCGCCGGTGGACGTCGCCTCACTCGGGCGGACGCACAGGCCGACGTAGCCGTTCGCGATGGGCATCGGGCAGCACTGGATCTCCTGGAAGGTGCACGGCGTGACGCCGAGGCGGCGCAGGCCGAGCGTGCGGTTGCCGTCGGTGAGCCAGATGGTTTGGCGGCAAGCTTGGTAGCCCACGCCGGTGATGGGACGCATCGGCTGGCCACCGCAGTCGGGGACCGGCACCTGGCAGATCGGGTTGCACGGGTCGGCGAGCGGCGCGATGAACAGGCTGCTGCCGAGGACGGGACCGCCCCAGCTGGACGCGGTGTAGATCACCAGGTCGTTGACGTCGTCGGTGGCGATACCGCCGATCTGGAAGCCGAGCGGCAGGTTGACCTGGCAGCGCGTCAGCAGGTCCTGCACGGGGCAGTCGAGCTTGTACTGATAGATGACGTTCGCCGTGTCGGCGATCACCATGATGCCCTGGGCTTCGTTGATCGCGAGGCCGGTGACCTGGCCGACCACACCGGGCGGAAGCGGCTGCGGTGGGCAGACGCGGATGCATGTGCGCGGGTTGACGGCTTCGAGGATCGG
>CAZBZH010000960.1:0-1595 GCA_964496265.1 uncultured Acidobacteriota bacterium
TGGTCGATCGGGCCGGCGAGGCGGGGCTCGACTTCGTTCACTTCAACGGCATGTCCGGGGAGTACTACTTCGCCGAGAACATGGGTTCGGGGGCCGCGCTCTTCGACTACGACGGCGACGGCGATCAGGATGTGCTCCTGCTTCAGGGCGCGATGCTCGACCCGGCCAAGACCCCGGCCGAGGCGACCTTCCCCTGGAAGGGTCCCGGGGCGCCCAGGGACCGGGTGTTCCGCAACGACTCCGCCGACGGCACGCTGCGCTTCGTCGACGTGACCGAGGCCTCGGGGCTGGGCTCCACGGACTACAGCATGGGAGTCGCCACCGGCGACATCGATAACGACGGAGACATCGACCTCTACGTCACCGGCTTCGGCCCCAATCATCTCTACCGCAACCGGGGGGACGGCACCTTCGAGGACATCACCGCGGCTTCGGGCACCGGCGATGACCGCTTCGGTTCCAGCGCCGCGTTCTTCGACTACGACCGGGACGGCCTGCTCGATCTCTACGTGGCCAACTACACCACCTTCCGGGTGGATACCCATACGGTCTGCCGCACGCCCAGCGATCATCCGGACTACTGCTCCCCGGCGACCTTCTCCCCAGTACCCGACCGGCTGTTCCGCAACCTGGGCGAGGGCCGCTTCGAGGATCGCACCCTGGAGAGCGGCGTGGCCGCCGAATTCGGCAACGGGCTCGGCGTGGTCGCCGCCGACTATGACGGCGACGGTTGGATCGATCTGTACGTGGCCAACGACCAGGTCGCCAACCAGATGTGGATCAACAAGACCGACGGCACCTTCGAGAACGTGGCGCTCCTGGCCGGCGTGGCCTTCAACTTCGAGGGGACTCCCGAGGCGAGCATGGGCATCGACGCCGCCGACTACGACGGCGACGGCGACGAGGACCTGTTCATGTCCCACTTCGCCGAGGAGACCAACACCCTCTACACCAACCTGGGTGGGGGGCTGTTCGAAGATCGGACCGCTCCCAGCGGCCTGGGCGGCCCCAGCGCACCCTTCACCGGGTTCGGGACCGCCTGGTTCGACCTGGACAACGACGGCTGGCTCGATCTGCTGGTGGCCAACGGCGCGGTCAAGATCGACGAGGCCCGGCTGCGCGCCGGCGACCCCTACCCGCTGGACGAACGCAATCAGTTGTTCCACAACGTGGGGGGCAAGTTCGTCGAGGTGACCGGCCGGGGCGGGGCGCTGGGACTGAGCGCCGTTTCCCGCGGCGCGGCCTTCGGTGATGTGGACAACGACGGCGACACCGATGTGCTGTTGACCAACAACAGCGGTCCGGTGCGTCTGCTGATCAACGAGGCGGCTTCTGGCGCCCACTGGCTGGGACTGCGCCTGATCGATCGAACAGGCGGCCGGGATCAACTCGGCGCCCGGGTGGCGATCGAGCGGGAGGGCCTCGCGCCGCTGTGGCGCCGGGTCCGTTCCGACGCGTCCTACTGCTCGGCCAACGATCCTCGAGTGCTGTTCGGTCTCGGGACCCGGGAGGATCTGACCGCCGTGCGGGTCGAGTGGCCCGACGGTAGCCGGGAGCGCTTCGAGCCGCCCGCCGTCGATGCCTGGCACACGCTG
>CAZBZH010000961.1:0-1584 GCA_964496265.1 uncultured Acidobacteriota bacterium
ATGGTCTTTTCGGTCACCGAGGGTGAGGACAAGCCGCTCAAGTACCCGGTGATGTTCCGTTCCGCCGACGTGATCCTGGTCAACAAGACCGATCTGCTGCCCCATCTGGAGCTGGACATGGCGGCGCTGCGCGAGAACGTGGCCAAGATCAACCCCAACGCTCACGTGTTCGAATTGAGCGCGCGCACCGGAGAGGGCCTGGAGCCGTGGCTCGCCTGGCTGAAGGACGTCGCGTCGGCCGAAGGCTAGCCTGCCGGCTTCGAATCAGCTGAAAAAGGCCGCGGCGCCGGGATAAGTTTCGCGAACGACCTGAACGCCGACCACGAGGGTGAACACGCCGACGGCGGCCTGCAGCAGCCGGTAGCTCCAGGTCAGGCGCCGGGCGGCCCTGTTCAGCGGCACCGCGATGACCGCGCTGAGCGCGGTCATGCCCACGATCGAGCCGGCGCCGAAGAGCAGCAGGTAGGCCAGGCCGGCCAGCGCCGACGGCGCCTGTCCGCCGGAAAGCACCACCACCGCGGCTGATCCGGCCATGCCGTGCATCATGCCGACCAGCAGCGCCCGCATACCGAAACCGTGGGCGTGGCTGTGGCCGTGGTCACTCTGGGCGTGGTCGCCCTCGCCGCGATGGCTGTGCGCATGGAAGTGCGGGGTGTCGTCGCCATGACGGTGGGCGTGGAAGTGCACGCGATCCCGCCACAGGCGCCACAGCACCTGGCCGCCGAGCCAGAGCAGCATCAGGCCGACGCCCAGTTCCAGCGTCGAGGCCAGCCCCTCGTCGATGACCAGTCCCAGTAACAGGGCGCTTCCACCCACCAGTCCGAGCACCAGCGCGTGGCCGAATCCCCAGAAGAGTCCAAGCCGAGAGATATCTTTCACGTCGGTTCGGCCGCTGGCCAGGCTGCCGACAGCGGCGAGATGGTCCGCGTCCAGTGCGTGTCTTAGACCGAGCACAAGTCCGAGAACGAGAAAGCCGATCATGATGAATTCCCTCCTGCCGTGTCGTCGTACCGTCGTGCGCCGTGCGAACGCGGCGGGAGTATACCCGACACTTCGAACATGGGGAGGGTTGTTCTACGGCGCGTCTTCACGGTCAACGCGCTTACCGGTCTCCTTGTCGAACACCCGGTTGCCGGCGAAGTCCTCGACCGACCAGGGCGCCGGCTCGCCGCCGAGGTAGCGGTGGAACCAGTCCAGGTGGGCGGTGTAGTAGAGCGCCATGTCGTACCAACCGGGCCAGTGGCTTGCCTCGGGCATCACCACCAACCGCGCGGGAATTCCCTTGCGCCGTAGCGCGGTGAACGACATCAGTCCCTGGGTGTAGGGCACGCGGAAGTCGAGCTGTCCGGTGACCACCAGCATCGGCGTCTTCCACTGGTCGACGTGGGCCGAGGGGCTCCACTTCTCGTAGAGCTTGGACTTCCATTCAGGACCGCCCAGGTCCCACTCGGGGAACCAGAGTTCTTCGGTGGCGTAGTAGAACGAGCGCAGGTCGAACAGGCCCATCATGTCGGCGAGGCACTTGAAGCGGTCGGTGTGCCCCTGGAACCAGTTCATCATGTAGCCGCCGTAGGACCAGCCCAT
>CAZBZH010000962.1:0-1580 GCA_964496265.1 uncultured Acidobacteriota bacterium
GCACCTGACCGATCGGCCACCAGACCGGTTTGGTGATCCAGACGAGCCCGACCACCAACCAGTCGAGGTTCAACCGGTCGGCCAGCTTCGGGACCCAGCCGAACAGGTAGCCCAGCGCCCGCACCAGCGGACCGAACGGCCCGGCGCCGCTGGGAAGCAGGCGGCCGATCAATCGGCCCAGCGCGATCAGCGGCCAGAAAATCGTGCGGACCAAGCCGACGACGACGGTCTCAAGACCTTCAAAGCTGTCCAGGGCGCCCAGCATTGTCTCGCCCAGCCGGCCGAACAGCCGCTCGATCGGCCCGACCAGCCAGTTCCACGCGTCGCCGATCCGGTTCACCAGAGCGGCGATCCGGGCGGCGATTCGGTAGTGCCAGGGTCCGTGAGACATGGTTCGCGGCGGGCCTACGAGGCGGGCCCGCTGGCGTCGGGGGTTTGAAGCACCGAGCGGGCGGCTTGGGTCATGACCGAGCGCGCCGCGTCGAGCAGGCGTTGGGAGCGCTCGCGGTGCCGATCGGTGAGGCCTTCGGGCGACTCAACCAGCACCTGCACCTGGAATGACTGGCGGCGGGCCTGCTCCCGCTCTTTGCGCGAGAAGGCTTGCGCGAGCCGGCCGGCGAGGGTGTAGCTCGGGGCCACGGTCGGGTCGCCATTGCTGAAGCAGGCGGTGAAGGTCACCAGCGCGGCGCGGCCGTCGGGCTTGGTCAGCTCGAGCTCCGCGAAGTCGTAGGGCGTCTCGGCTTGGCTGCGGAAGACCTCGCGGTCGATCAGACGCCACCCGATGCCGGTGTAGCAGGTCGATAGCTCGTGCCAGCTATCGGTGAAGGGGTAATCGCAAGAGACCAGGTACAGTCCGCCCTTATCGCCCCGGTAGCTGTAGAGCACCGAGTGCTCGCCGAAGCGGCTCGCGGAGGTGCGTGTCTTGTGCTCCACGGCGGTCAGCACCATGTCGTCGATCTCGTCCGGCATGACGCCCGACTGGAGGGCCTCGGTGAAGCGCTCCTGATCGAGCTGGGCGCCGACGGTGACCGGGGCGGCTGTCGCTTCCAGCAGCTGGGCCACGCCCAGGCCCGCGAAGGCGAGCGTCGGCGCGAGGCCGAGCCCGAGGCTCGCGGCGCCCAGCCCAAGACCGCGCCAGCTGGTGAGGGGCTCTCCCGCCTGCCAGGCGTCGCGGGCGGGGGCGATGAACCGGTCCCACGCCGAGGCCAGCCCCGCGCCGTAGCCGATCGGCTCGCCGGTCAGCTGGTCCCAGCGGGGTTCGATCTCGGCCAGCGCCGCCTTCAAGAGCCAGTCGGTCGCCACCAGGGTGACCAGACTCAGCACGAAGACCATCAGGCCCAGCACCGTGTGCGGCGTCCCCTCGGACCAGTCGATGCCCGATTGCACCCACGCCATCGCGATGCTGTCGATCCGCACCACGTTGAGCAGCGAGGCCCACCCGGCCGCGAGCAGCATGAGCAGCACGGTTTGGATGAGGCCCCGTCGGCGCCACACACCGTACATCGCCGCACAGGTCACGATCGACACCACCGAGATGATGCCGCTGCACGCCTCGTCGACGAACAGCTGCTTGTCGATCA
>CAZBZH010000963.1:0-1578 GCA_964496265.1 uncultured Acidobacteriota bacterium
CATTCGAACACGCCGGGGGTCGCCAGATCCTCTTCGTGATCGAGCCCCCGGGCGCTCTCCAGCCGGTACTCGAAGCCTCGATACCAATCGGGCTCGTGGCGGTAGCGCCCCTCGCTCCAGGTCGTGACCGGCGGCACCGAATCGTAGGGCCGAAAGACCCGCACACCCTGGGCGGATTCCTCCACGTCGAAGCGGAACGCGTCATTCTCCTGATGGAGCGCGTGGGGGTCCCTTCCCGAGAGCAGCAGCCTCACCGACAACCGTCCGCGGGCGGCCCCCCGCAGGGTGAAGCGCAGGCCGACCAGGCCGTCGCGCCTGGAGATCACCAGCTCCTGGACCACCCGGGCATCACCCGCGGCGAACTCCCAGCGCGGCCATGGATCCGAGCGGAAGCCGAGGAGGTTGCGGTGCCCCTCGGGGTGGATCATGTCGCCGCGATAGTGCTGGGACGACAGCGGGTGACGGGTCTCCCCCAGGTCGACCCAGGCTTCGATGCCGTTGACCAGCAGCACCCGATCGGTCGGCACCTCACGGGCGGCCAGTAGCAGCGCGTGGTAGCGGCGGGTGCGCACACCGCAGACCGTCCCGGACGCGTACCCGCCGCGCCCGTCGGTCTCCAGCCACTCGGCGTAGGGATCGCTGGGTAACTTCACGTTTCCATTCATCGGCTAGCGTCGCCGGCGCCTTAGTTCGCCGTGCCCTCCTCGGTCGCCGGCTCCGGCACGGGAACCGGCGGCGGCTGGCGCAGCTGTTTGGCGAACTCCTCGGGATCGGTGGTCGGCAGCTTGCAGACCCCCTGGAAGCAGAGATAGGCGGTGGGTTTACCGCGGATCGCGCGCTTTTTCCCGAGCCAGGGCACGAACTTGCTCTGGGCCTCGAGGTCCGCGCCCTCGACGGCGACCACCTGCACCGCGGCCGGCAGGAAGCGCCGGCGCATCTTCTCGAGCATCGGTTCCGCCTGGTCCCGGGAGTCGGGCACGACGATCGCGATCTCCCGCACCGGCTCCTTGTGCCAGTAGATCGCCGCCAGCATCTCGGGCATCGCCGGCGCGTTCAGGCCCAACACCCGGCTGACACCCAGCATGCACTTGAGCGCCCGCTGCCGGTACGTGTCGTCGGTGGTCAGGAACGCGAGCCGGGAGAGGTTCATGGCGTGTACCGAGTTTCCTCCCGGGATCGCGCCGTCGACCATGGTCTTCTCGCGAATGATCAGGGTCTCGTGATCGTCGCGGGTCTCGTAGTAGCCGCCGCGCTCGGCATCGAGGAAGTGCTTCTCGACGTGTTTCTCGAGCTCGATGGCCGCCTCGATCCACTCGACCTCTCCGGTCGCCTCGTAAAGGTCCAGCAGCGCCGCGATGGTGAAGGCGTAGTCCTGGAGGAAGCCGTTGCCCGAGGCCTTGCCGCCGATGTAGCTCCGCAGCAACCGGCCGTCTTTTCCACGCATGGTCTTCAGCAGGAAACGGGCCGACCGCCGGGCGGCGTCGAGATAGGCGGGCTCGGACATGATCCAGCCGGCCTGGGCGTAGGCCCGGATCATCAGCGCGTTCCAGCCGGTGAGCCGCTTGGTGTCCTGGGCGG
>CAZBZH010000964.1:0-1577 GCA_964496265.1 uncultured Acidobacteriota bacterium
CCGGCCGCCAGGTGGTCTTCCCAGGTCCAGCCGTCCATGCGAATCAACGAAGAGGTGCCCGAGACCAGACCACCGCCGGGAGCGGAGATGGCGTGGGTCAGGCCGTTGGCCCGGGTCACCGGAATCAACTCGGAGTCCGGGTTGATCGCGATGGCGGTGTTGGCGTTGGGGTTGAGGTCGCCCTGCTCGGAGATGTCCACGCTACCGGAGACCGAACCGATCTCGGTCAGGCCGACCACGTTGTTGGCGTCGATGAAGCCGGGGTAGAGATGCTTGCCGGTGGCGTCGATCACCTCGGCCCCGGGCAGGGGCGCCAGGCCGGCGCCGACCTCGACGATCTCGCCGGCCCGGAAGGATACGGTGCCGTTCTCGATGGGGGCGCCGCTCATCGTGTGCACGGTGGCGCCGGTGATCGAGACGGTGCCGCCGTGACCGGCCAGCCGGTCGCGATAGCCGGCGGCCTGTTCACGGAACAGCGACTTCACGGCGGGAGCCGCGGTTTCTTCTTCGTTATCTTCCGTCTCTTCCTTGCCGGTGATCTCGGCGATCAGTTTCGCCCGCTCCTCGGCGACGGCCGCCCGGCCGGCCAGGTCCTCGGCCCGGGAGAACTCCCGCACGCCGTCGACCCAGGTCTCCTCGGCCACAGCGTAGACGCTCAGCGGCGGGTGGGACCAGATGACGAAGTCCGCGTCCTTGCCCGGCTCCAGCGAGCCGGTGCGGTCGCCGATGCCGAGTTGCTCGGCGGCATTCAGCGTCACGAAGGCCAGCGCCGCTTCCGGCGGAACGTTGCCGTACTTGACCGCCTTGGCGGCCTCCAGGTTCATCCGCCGGGCCAGCTCCGACGAGTCGGAGTTGAAGGTCACCGAGACGCCCCGGTCGTACATCAGCGCGCCGTTGAACGGGATCGCGTCGAAGGCCTCGAGCTTGAAGGCCCACCAGTCGCTGAAGGTCGAGGCGCCGGCGCCGTGGGCCGCCAGCTCGTCGGCGATCTTGTAGCCCTCGAGCACATGCTGGAAGGTGCCGACGGTCACGCCGAACTCCTCGGCGACCCGGATCAGCGCCAGAATCTCGTCCTGGCGGTAGCTGTGGGAATGGATGATTCGTTCACCGCGCAGGATCTCGGCGATGGCCTCCAGGCGCAGGTCGCGGCGGGGCGGGACCTCCCGCTCGCGGTCGGCGGCGGAAAGCCCCTGGTAGCGCTCCCATTCCTGCATGTACTGCCGCGCGGCGAGGAACGCGCCGCGAATCGACTCCATCACCCCCATGCGGGTGTTGGGGTAACGCTGGGGGACCTGGGGGCTGCGGAAATTGGAGCGCTTGGGGTTTTCGCCCAGGGCGAACTTGATGCCCGGCTTGGCCGTGGGGATCAGCAGTTCGTCGGCTCGGGCGCCCCAGCGCAGCTTGATCACCGCGTCCTGGCCGCCGATCGAGTTGGCCGAGCCGTGCAGCGAGTGGGCGACGGTCAGGCCGCCGGCGAGCTGGCGATAGAGATTGATGTCCGCCGGGTTGATGATGTCGGCGATGCGCACCTCCGACGTGATGTTGTCGGAGCCCTCGTTGACGCCGCCGCGCAGGGC
>CAZBZH010000965.1:0-1576 GCA_964496265.1 uncultured Acidobacteriota bacterium
GGCATCGCCAAGGCCATCCGGCGCGGTCACTCCTCCCCGGACGCGGCGGGGATGGCCGCCCCGGCGACAGCGCTGACCCAACAGGGCCAGATGGTCGGCACCCTCGAGTACATGAGCCCCGAGCAGGCGGATGCGGCGACCCGGGATATCGACACCCGCTCCGATGTCTACAGCCTGGGCGTGATGCTCTATGAGCTATTGACCGACAAGCTGCCCTTCGAGGCGTCGCGCTACCGCTCGGGCAGCTACACCGAGATGCTGCGCATGCTGCGGGAGGAGTCGCCGATTCCTCCCTCGGAGCGGGTCGCCGAGGATGCCGGCCGGGAGCCGGTGCCCACCGATCTCAACTGCGTGATTCTCAAGTGCCTGCAGGGAGACCGCCGGCTGCGCTACACCTCGGCCAAGGAACTGGCCGACGACCTGGAGCGTTTCCTCACCGGCCACCCGGTCGCGGCCAAGCCGCCTTCCCGCGGATACCTGATGGGCAAGTTCGTGCGGCGCCACCGGTTGGGGGTGTTCGCCGTGGCCGGCGTGTTTCTCACGCTCGTGCTCGGCTTGATCGGAACCAGCTACGGCTTCTACCGGGAGTACCAGCGAGAGCAGGAACTGATCCGCACCGTCGCCGGACTTGAGGATGCGCTGGAAGACTCCGAGGCGCTGTCGGTCTACATGTACCGCATGATGCGGCTGCTGCGCCCCGAGGACCTGGGCCCCGACGCGACCATTCAGGAAGGCGTCTACGAGATGATCCGCCAGGTGCGGGAGGACGAACGCAGCGCCGACTTCGTGCGGGGCCGGGTGCTGATCCACGCCGGCCGGGTATTGGCCGACATCGACGACGACGAGACGGCGATGGAAGCGCTGACCGAAGGGGTCGCGCTGATCGGCATGCCGGTTACCGAGCGAGGCCGCTTCATGCGCTCCCTCGCGCTCTACGACATCGCCTACATGCACTACGAGCAGCGGCGACTGGATGAAGCCGAGGCGGCGTTCGTCGCCGCCCGCGAGTCACTGGCCGGCCAGGAGGAGAGCCAGCTGTTGATGATTCTCGCCGTCGATTCGAGCCTGGCCGGCCTCGTCGGGGAGAACGGCCAGTACATGCGGGCGCTGGAACTCCAACGCTCGATCGTCGACAGAGGAGAAGCCGCCGGGTTCTCGGCGATGCGCATGAGTTCCCACCGGGTGGCGCTCGGAATCGGTGAGTTCCGCAGCGGCGAGCGAGAGAAAGGGCTTGCGACCATCCGGGCCGCCTATGCCGAATCGATCGCCGAGCGTCCGCCCAGCGAGATGATCCCGCTCGGGTGCCAGCGGACACTGGTGCTGCTGCTATTCGAGGATTTCCGTTACGAAGAGGCCGCCGAGGAACTAGTGGACTACCGGAAGAACCTGGCCGACGGCCCCGGCGCGGATACCTTCGACGGCCGGAGCGCCCGGGCGCTGTGGCTCTTGACCCAGCTTCATCTGGACCCCGCGCCAGAAGCGCACCGCGAAGCGCTGACCGCCGAGATCGCCGCCCTGGAGCAGGATCACCCCGAGCGGTTCCGCGACAGCTGGTTGCGCCTGCACCTGATCGCCA
>CAZBZH010000966.1:0-254 GCA_964496265.1 uncultured Acidobacteriota bacterium
CGTTCCTACCTGAACCTCGGGCGCCCCCACGTGCGCCCGCTCACCCTGACGCCTGACGGAAGCCGCCTGCTGGCGGTCAACACCCCTGACGCGGCCCTCGAGGTGTTCGATCTGGATGCGGCGGGCAACCCGACCAACCCGCGGACGATCTTCGTCGGCCTCGAACCGGTCACCGTGGCGGCGCGAACCGACAACGAAGCCTGGGTGGTCAACCACCTGTCCGACTCGATCTCGATCGTGGATCTCAGCGGCGG
>CAZBZH010000966.1:281-1570 GCA_964496265.1 uncultured Acidobacteriota bacterium
GTGGTTTTTGCCAACGGCAAGGCCTTCGTCGCCATCTCCCAGGAAGACGCCGTCCACGCCTACGACCTGGCCAACCTGGACGCCGCTCCGACGGTGATCGATCTGTTCGGTATGGACACCCGGGCCCTGGCGGTCTCCGCCGACGGTTCCCAGGTCTACGCCGTGGTGCTGCATTCGGGCAACCAGACGACGGTGATCAACGGGGTGGTGCTGGCCGACAGCCGCCGCTTCCTGCGCGGTGCCGTGCTCGGCGCCCTGAACAAGAACAACCTGATCTGCGACGGCGCTCCCCACGCCTATCCCCCGCTCCCCGCGGGCATCGAGCGCAATCCCGAGCTTCCGGCGGTGCCCAACGGGCATCCGGAGACCGGACTGATCGTCAAGTGGAACGAGGCCAACCAGCGCTGGGAGGACGAGGCCGGCCAGGACTGGAGCCACTGCCTGCCCCTGCGGCTGCCCGATCGCGATCTGTTCGTGATCGACACCGCCAGCCTCACGATCAGCGATACCGTGCCCCACCTGGGCACCACCCTGTTCGAGGTCTCGGTGCATCCCCAGAGCGGCAAGATCTACGTGCCCAACACCGACGCCCGCAATCACGTCCGCTTCTCCCACGACCTGGGCCTCAAGGGCCATGTGGTCGACAACAAACTGACGGTGGTGGACCTCAACGCCGGCCCCCTGGGCCAGGACATCGCGATTGACCAGCTCGACCTCAACACCCATATCGACCGCAACAGCGACCCGGCGACCAACTTTGCCGAGCGCACGGTCAGTGTCTCGCAACCGGGCAACCTGGTCTGGGAGGCCGACGGCTCTCACGGCTACCTGACCGCCATCGGCTCCAGCAAGATCTTCCGGGTCGACGGCAGCTGCCTCGACGGGAGCTGCATCTTCGGCGCCGACCGGGCCAACCCCGACGCCGTGGAGATCGGCGGCGGCCCCAGCGGCGTGACTTTGCGGGAGGATGTCTCCCGGCTCTACGCCCTGCGCCGCTTCAGCAACTCGATCGCCGTGATCGACACCGGCGCCCTGAGCCTGCTCGACGAGATCTCGCTCCACGACCCCAGCGACGACATCACCAAGGAAGGCCGGCCGCTGATGTATGACGGCATCAACTCGGCCCACGGCGACGCCTCCTGCGCCACCTGCCATATTTCCGGCGATCTGGACCAGCTGGCCTGGGACCTGGGCGATCCCGAAGGGGAGTTCGTGCCCTACTCCCGGGACGGCGACAACGTGCGCTTCGTGCTGGCGACTCCCGACGGGCCGGTGGAATGCATTCCCGG
>CAZBZH010000967.1:0-1568 GCA_964496265.1 uncultured Acidobacteriota bacterium
ACGCGGTCCGAGATCACGCCGGGCTGGGAGGCCACGGGCGCGTTCGGGATGGGCTGCTGCCCGGCCGTCTGGAAGCGCGTGCTCTCCCAGTTGAACCTGAAGTAGGTCCAGACCCGGACGGCGAGCGTCACGAAGGTCTGGTCCGACGGGAAGAACCCGCCGGTCGTCAGGTTGGACACCGACACGTCGGCGCCCTGGCGGACGAAGAGCTGCGACCGGGACTGGACGGCGCCGAAGACGCCGACGTTCCCCTGCCGGAGGTCGCCCGACCCGTCGACGCGGATGAGGCTGTCGTAGAAGGGCTGGTGGACCCTCTCCCTGGTTCCCACGATCTTGGGCATGTTCTCTGTTCTCCCTTGACCGACCGAGGCTCCTATCGGTTTCTTCCCTCGGTCAGTTCGTCGGCCCCGCCAGGTCCGACATTCCCCGCTGATTTCGGTCCAGCTTCTCACTTAAGAGAAGCTCCCGCAACCCGGAAATCCACCAGCGGTAGTGGACTTTCACCCGTCGGCTATCCGGGCGCGGAAATCTGCCTGCTGCTGCCCTCAGCTCCCCATCATGCCGGAGAAGAGGTGACGGGCGAACATGCCGCCCGCGTGCCCGCGGTCGCCACGGTTCACGAAGCGCTCACGCACGCTCGCGAACTGCGGCATCGACTGCGCACGCATGGCGAGGTCGGTCGGGATGACCGTCGACACGGCCGGGACGTCACCGCCGTTGGCCTCCATGCTGTTCAGCGACTTCTCGACCGACGCCTGGTTCGACGGATCCGCCGCCCCGAGCATCTGCGCCGTGTAGTAGTCGTCGCTGAGCGCCTGCCCCTCCTGGTTGGTGGGGTAGTCGTAGTACGAGCTGAGCCCGTCGCCGCCGTTCTCGATGACGGTCATCTCGCCCGGCTGGTCGGGGAGCGGCGCGGTGCCCGGGAGGGGCAGCCCGTTGCCGTTCCCGTTGCCGTTCCCGTTGGAGGGCGGCGGGGGAAGGTCCTCGGTGACCGACGCGGCGGCGCGCGAGCCGCCCAGGAGCGGCGTGTCACGCAGCCAGGCCTCGGCGGCCGCGAGGCCCATGCCGAGCACGATCGCGCCCGAGTTCCGGGCGATGATGCCGCCCGGCATCTGGCGCGAGAGCGCGAAGGTGGCCGGGATCCCGACGCCCGCCGCGATGGTCTTGGCGAGCTTCGGGTCGGTGGTGATGAGGTCCCGCATGGCCATCATGTTGCCCAGGTAGCGGGCGGTGATGAAGCCGGCGGTGCCGCCGAGCACCGGGACCACGACCGAGGTCATGTAGTCCGGGTTCTTGCGCATGCGGTTGCGACGCATCCGCGGGCTGCGACGACGCCGCATGTTCTTGCGGGTCCCCCGGCGCCGCCGGGAGGAGCGCCGCCGCTTGTTCGCGACGACGTACCTCGGGTTGCGCCTGCTCTTGCGCCGACGGCTGCTCCTCCGCCGCGAGTTGCGGCGGGTGTGGCGTCGGCGACTGGTCCTGCGTGCCATGATCTTCTCCCGGTCGATGCCTCAGTTGGTTCCGTCGGTCCGGCTCAGAGCATCCCGGCGAAGAGGTTGCGTGCGAAG
>CAZBZH010000968.1:0-1567 GCA_964496265.1 uncultured Acidobacteriota bacterium
CCGAAGCGTTCGGCGTGGTCCGGGGGCACCACCATCCGCAGCGTGCCACCGTCGACCTCCGTCGAGCGTTCTTCGAAGGGGCCGGCGATCAGCGCGACCTGGGGCACCGGGGCGTCACTGGCAAAGCGGAAGCGGACACGTCCCGATTCGGCGCCGCTTGCATCCTGGCGCCGGCCCGGGCCTGCGACCAGCCAGCCTTCGTGCACGTCGATGGTCAAGTCGGCCAGGTAGAAGTCCCGGTTGAGAGCGCCGCGGCGCTTGTCGATGGCGCCCGAGGTCGGCAGCAAATGCGCGCCGGGCATCAGCGCCACGAAACTGGAGTCCTGGATCGTGTTGCGGAAGCCGAGACCCAGCATGTTCAGCTGGAACGCGGGAAGGTTGCGGGTCTCGAGGGCGGTGGTCAGGTAGGCGAAGGTGTCCTCGCTGGCGCCCGACGCCTCGAGGGAAAGTTCGAACTCGTCGCCGGGAGACAGGGTGTTGGGCAACTGGATATCCAGCAGGCCGTCTTCATGGCTGAAGCTCAGGTTGCCGCCCGAGGCCGCGGTGATCGACGAGACCTCGATGCCCGGGTTCAGGGTAAACAGGGCGCTGTCGAGAGACGCGTCGCGGGGAGCCCGCAGACGCAGATCCAGATCGAGGTCCAGCGAGCCGGACTGGATCGTGATCACGCCGCCCATGGCGGTCATGTCGGGAGCCGGATCGTCCACCCGGGCTTCGTGAGCGGCCTGCCAGGCTTCACGGTCGGCCAGGGCGCGGTTCTCCTTGTTGGCCAGGAGGAACATGCCGGCAAAAGCGGCGACCAGCATCGCCGCGCCGACCGCGCCCCGGATCGCCCGGGAACCGTCGTCGGGACGGGGGTGCACCGTGGCGGCGAGCCAGATGAAGCCCAGGCCGAGGAGCAGGTAGGCGCCCCGTTGAATCAGTCCGGGCAGTTCGATGAAGCTGCCGCTGATGTCCGAGGCCCAGGGAATCGACAGGAAGCCGGTCATGTCGGCGAAGGCGATCCACTTGAACGGCAGGAACCACAGCCCGAAGACGAACACGCAGGCGATGATGATCAGGGAGACCAGCGCCGCGACGCCGCGGTGTCGCAGGCCGAGCACCGTCAGGTAGACCACGCCGCAGACGAACATCATCGCGGGGATCGCCATCAGGAACAGGAAGCGGAATACCGACAGGGTCTCCAGCGGATTGCCCAGGGCGAAGCTGACGCCCCAGACGATGCCGATGGTGATCGCCGCGCACATCCAGATCGATCCGGTGGTGCCGATGGCCCGTCCCAGCAGCAACTGCAGGTTGGAGTAGGGCAGTGAATCGAGCACTTCCATCATCCGTTCCTTGCGGTCGCGGGCGCGCACGTCGAAGGCGAGGAAGATCACTCCGATGAGGAACGGCAGCAGCATGTTCGAGCCGACGTTGGTCACGAAAAAGCGCGGGTTGGCGCCGGCGGCCGAGGCGGAACCCCCGGAGAAGGCGTAGTGGATGCCGGCGAGCTGGCCGTAGGAAATCGCGGCCATCAGGATGGTCAACACGAAGAAGACCCAGTAGCGCACCAGCCGGCGGGTCA
>CAZBZH010000969.1:0-1562 GCA_964496265.1 uncultured Acidobacteriota bacterium
CGGCCGCAAGGCCCGCTCCAAGGGCCGGGTCGAGGTGACCATGTCCGCCTCGTCGTTCATTCCCAAGGCGGAGACCCCGTTCCAGTGGTGCGGGATGGACCGGCTGGAGAACCTGCATCGCAAGCAGGAGCGGATCTCGGCCCGGGTGCGCCGCGGCGTGCGCTTCAAGCACCATGACGGCATCACCAGTTTCTTCGAGGGGGTGTTCTCCCGCGGCGACCGCCGGTTGGGCGACGTGCTCGAGCGCGCCTGGAAGCTGGGCGCCCGCTTCGACGGCTGGGCGGAGTACTTCAACATCGACGCCTGGAACAAGGCCTTCGAGCGGGAGGGGATCGACCCCGAGCGCTATGCCTACGGCGACTGGAACCCCTCCGGCCGCTTGCCCTGGGACGTGGTCGACTCCCGGGTCAACAAGAAGTGGTTGGCCCTGGAGCTCAAGCGGGCTCTGGCCGAAGGAACCCTTTCGGTCTGCGGACCCAGCGATTGCCACGGCTGCGCCCCCTTCGCCCGGGAGTGCGTCAAGGGGGTGGTCAAGGAGACCACCGGCCGTCCGCTCGACGGTTGCCTGCCGGTGCTGCAGACTCCGGTGGCCCCCGGCCCCGGCGTTCCCGCCCGGGTCGATCAGGCGCCGCCGCTGGCGGCGGAACGTGCCGCCGAGAAGGGGGACGGGGAGGAGGCGCCGGCCCAGGATCCGCCGCGCTACCGCTATCGCATGAAGTACACCAAGACCGGAAGGCTGCGCTTCCTCGGCCACCTGGACCTCAACCGCATGTTGATGCGGGCCATGCGCCGGGCCGGGATTCCGCTGAGCTACTCCAACGGCTTCAACCCCAAGCCCCGGGTCTCCTTCGGTCCGGCGCTGTCGATGGGGCTGCAGTCGGAAGGGGAGTACCTGGACTTCGACACCCTGGAGCCGGTGGATCCGGTGACCGCCCGCCGGCAGATCGGTGAGGCGCTGCCCGAGGGCATGAAGCTCCTGGCGCTCAAGCCGATCCGGCGGGACCTGCCGGGTCTGTTCGAAACCGCGCGGGCGGCCCGCTACCGGGTGCACACCGGCAACGGCTTCGATCTCGACGAGACCCTGGAGACCTTCCAGGGCCGGGGCGAGGTGATCGTGACCCGGGAGCACAAGGGCAAGGTCAAGACCTTCAACCTGCGCCGGGAGTTGCTGGACCTGGAGAAGCTGGACCACGAGGCGGTGCGCATGACCCTGGCCCTGGGCGCCGGCGGTCCGTCGATCCGCGCCGACGAGGCGGTCCGGGAGATCTTCGGCGAGCGGGCTCCGGGGATGCAGATCGTGCGCGAGGACCTGCTGGTCGAGTGGGGCGGCAAGCTGCTGAACCCGATCCTCGCCGCGGCGGCGCTGCATGCCGACCGAGCTGCGCGTTAGCCGCACCCCCCTGCACACCTGGGGCCTGTGGCGCCGGGATGATGAGGTGCAGGCGTTGCAGGTCGAGCCCCACGACGCACCGGCGCGTCTGGGCGCGATCGTCGCGGCGCGGGCTCTCTCGCGGGACGGCGCCGGCAACTGGTTTCTCGACGGTGGCGCGGCGGGGCGGCTG
>CAZBZH010000970.1:0-1560 GCA_964496265.1 uncultured Acidobacteriota bacterium
CGGCGCATCCGGGCCCGCAGCGAAGGGATTCGCTCGCAGCTGTTGGACTTCACCGAGCAGCTCGAGGAAGGACTCGAAGCCCTGGGTGAAGTAGACCAGAATCGGCGCATCCGGGCCCGCAGCCACGGGATTCGCTCCCAGCTGTTGGACTTCCTGGCGAATGAGCGGCGGGCAGAGGAAGGTCCTGGAGTTCTTGGTCGGGCCCTGATAGAAGGTGGTGACAAGCGCCGCGTCGGGACTCGGTACCATCAGCCGGATGATCGTCTCGGTGACCGTGGCATCCCGCTCCAGCTCGGCAGGGCAGGGGTAGGTCATGTAGCGCATGCGGTGTTGGTTGTCGATCGAGACCAGCGGAAGCTCACGGTGTCGCGCCACGTAGGCGGTCATCGGCTCGAAGTCGGTGATGCAGACCTCGGGCTCGAACGCGTCGAACAGCTTGCGCAACTCGCGCAGTTTGCGAACCCCGTCGGAGAGGCGGCTCAGATTCTCACTGAAGGTGCGTACGACATCGACCTTGTTGTCGCTGGTCGAGATGTGCAGGCCTTCGATCTCGAGGACCTCGAACTCGTCGGCCAGGTTGCGCACGCCGCGATCGTAGGTCGCCACGCGAACGGTGTGGCCACGGCGAATCAGGTGGCGCAAGACGACCTGGGCGCGCGACGAATGCCCCGAGCCCTCGCCCGACACCCCGTAGAGAATGCGCATGGCGGTCAGGCTAGCACGGGGATCAGGCGGTTCTGTCCGCCGGCTCGGCCCCTTCTTCGGCCAGGCGGCGAGCCTTGAAGTTGCTGCCCCACTGCTGCATCAACTCGAGGATCGGCTCGAGGGATCGCCCGAACTCGGTGACCTCGTACTCGACCCTGGGTGGTACCTCGGCGTAGACGTGGCGGTCGATCACACCGTCGGCCTCCAGCTCGCGAAGCTGCAGGGTGATCATCCGCTCGGTGGCGTTGGGGGTTAGCCGCCGGAGCTCGCCGAAGCGTTTGCGGCCGGCCAGTAGGTGGCAAACCAGGACCGGTTTCCAGCGGCCGCCGATCACGCTCAGGGTCGCCTCGACGTCACAACCTGTTTTCCAGCAGTACTTTCGGGCCATCGGCACGGATCCTCACGTACAGCGATATCCATTACTTACATAAATGTGGGTACTTGTCGGTATCGCCTGCAAGGGGCACTGTATCAGCCGTCGAGCCCAACGGCGCAGGAAAGCGCGCCCCCCAACGAGGAACCCGTCATGATGCAAGCGATCGGCTACCCCAAGGCCGGACCGGTCTCCGCCGAAGATGCCCTGGTCCGGTTCGAGACCGAGGTCCCCGAACCCGGGCCCCGGGATCTGCTGGTCGAGATCCAGGGGGTCTCGGTCAATCCCGTCGACGTCAAGCTGCGGGCCGCGGTGGAGCCGGAAGGAGCACCGCGGATTCTCGGATTCGATGCCGCGGGGACCGTGCGCAAGGTTGGCGCCGAGGTGCGCCACTTCAAGCCGGGGGACACAGTTTTCCACGCCGGCAACATCACCCGCCCGGGGACCAACGCGGCCTTTCAGCGGGTCGACGAACGGATTGC
>CAZBZH010000971.1:0-1557 GCA_964496265.1 uncultured Acidobacteriota bacterium
GTTGACCACGTCGCGCACCACCGTCGGCAGCGAACAGCTGAACTGCCAGGGCAACCCGTTGTTGACTCCGGTGACCCGAGGCCAGCGCAGCCCGGCCGCCTTGGTCACGCCGACGAAGGGCTCGAGCCACTCGGAACCGCCGGGATCGATGACCGGCCAGAAATCGGTGCGCCCGAAGGTGAAGGAGTGCTGCTCGTAGATCGGCTCGATGTAGGGGCAGCGCTCGAACCCACCGTTGGGCAGCGGGCACATGGCGAACCCCTCGGCGGCAAAGACCGGATCTGTCCCCTCATCCCAGATCGAGACGACGATCTTGCCGTCGACCCAGGTCTGATCGAAGGCGGAGTTGAAGCGATCGTCGACGCTGAGTTCGTTGCGGTCGTAGGTCGCGACGCAGCGTTCTCCCTTCTCCCGCATGGAAAGCTCGTAGTGGTCGGTGCGCAGGAAGTGGGGCGTGCCGCAGTCAAGCGACGCCTTGGTGCCGAAGGGCAGCAGGCCGTTGCCGCGGGTGCAGTCCTGAACCCGGGTCAACACCTCGACGAATACCGGCTCGTCAGGATCGATCTCGGCCCAGAGAGGCAGCGGCGTGTCCCCGGGTTCCAGGTCGTAGGCCATGACCTTGTCGGTCTTGGAAAAGCCGTCCCGGTCGGTATAGTCCAGGCTGACCGTCAACGAGTAGCGGCGGAAGGTCGGATTGAGCGGCTGGATCGTGATCGGCCCCTCAGCGGGTTCCGAGGGTTTGCCCGTGGGGTCCGGCGGCCCGCAGACGTTCTCGGCGGCAAAGCGCATCCCACCTTCGAACATGTACCGCTCGCCCAGCCGGTAGCCCTCGGGATCGTGGAGCACGTAGGGCCCCTGGAACTGAGGCGCCATCCGCTGCACCGGCACGAAGCGGAAGCGCAGACAGTTGTTGGCGATGATCAGATCGGCGAGATCGACGAACTGGGCCGCCGTGATCACCCCGGTGCCGTCGCCAAAGCGCAGCCCCTCGACACTCCCGCTGATGCCCTCGGCCAACACTCCGGTGAATTCGGCATCGTCGGCGATCGCCAGGCGCATGCCGCCGATCTCCATCTCGCGGCCGTCCCGCACCGACAGCACCTTGCCGGTCGCGGTGAAGGGCTCCGCCATCTCGCAGGTCGCGGCGAAACCGGTGCGCACCTCCCGTACCTGCCGGGACAACGTGCCGATGTCGGTCGCGGTCAGGCGTAGCGGCATCAACTGCAGCTCGGCAGGAGTCGCGTCCCCCTCCCCGCGATGATCGAGCAGCCGGTGCTCCGCCTGGTCCACACGGGTCCCGGCCTGGACCCGGGCGGTCTCCACATGGGCCATCGCCGTGGTCAGGGCGTCCATGCCGCCGCAGGGGTTCCCCTGCCGGCCGAGGCGCACCGCCTTGGCGATCTCCCGTCGCGCCGCATCCAGCGAGACCTTCACGCCGGTGGCTCCCGGGTCCCCGCCGATCTCGCTGAGGGTGCGGGTCAGCGTCGTGGAGGACGGCGCCAGCACCGTCTCGGGATCCCGGGTCAGATCGATCGCCGAACAACCGGCGATCACCTG
>CAZBZH010000972.1:0-1555 GCA_964496265.1 uncultured Acidobacteriota bacterium
GGACCTGCAGCGCGCCCTTGAGCTCCTGGGGGTGGACCAGGTCGGCCACGTCCGGGCCGAGCAGCACGCCGAAGCCCAGCAGCAGCACGATGCCCGGCAGCTTGAGGTGGCGGGCCAGGACCTGGGCGATCATTCCGGCGGCCAGCGCCACGGCCACGGTGGTGGCGGCGGCGCTGAGAGCGCCGTGTCCGTCGGCGGCAGCGCCGCTGGCAAGGATCGGAAGCGGAATCGAGGTCAAACGAGGCTCTCGCTCTCTCCAGGGGCGGTCAGGGCGGCTAAGGTTAGTCCTTTCCTGGAGTTAGAGCAATGAGCCTCTCCGGCCTCAGCTGGACCCGGCGAGAAACCACTCCATCGCATTGCCGATCGTCTCGAACCAGCCCTTGCCCGTGGCGTCGTCGGCGGTCATGAAGGCGTGGTCGCCCCCCTCGACCCGTTCGTAGGTCACGTCGCGGCCGCGGGCCAGCAGCTCCGCGTAGAGCACCTCGGCGCTGGCCGGCAGCGAGTTGGTGTCGGCGGTTCCCTGGGCGATGAACACCTTCGCGTCGGTCTTCAGGATCGCCTCGACGGGCGAGGAGGCGGTGAAGCTGCTCCAGCGCAGGTGGGAGTGCCCCAGGATGAACTTGTCGGTGGCCATGGGATCTTCGATCACCTTGCGCCAGTCGGCGAGGAAGGTGTCGACCCGCTGCTGCGGGGTCTGGTTCGGGTCGTACATGGCGCCCTGGCGGGCGAGCTGCAGAAAGTCGAAGACCTGGGTCGGTCCGCCGCCGGCCATCACCGCCACGTGGGTCACCTTCGGATTGGCCACCGCGACCTCGCAGGCGACCTGCCCCCCTTCCGAGTGGCCCAGGGCGAGGATGCGCTCACCGTCGATCCCGGGCAGCTTGACCGCGGCACGGATCGCGGCGTTGATTGCCTCGGTCCAGCGGGGCAGAGAGAACTCCCGGTTGAATTCGTCGGACCCCTCCTCGGAGCTGCCGGGCATGCTGGGTTGCACCAGGAACTCGACCCCCGGCTTCTCGACGACCAGCACCCGGGCGCGTTCGCGGAAGTCCCGGGCCATCACCGACTCGGGGCCGCCCGAGGCGATCATCTCGCCGTGTTCGAGAAACACCGACTGGGAGCCCGAGCCCTGGATCGCCACCGCGAGGGGCAGGGGGTCCGTGCCCTGCTCCCGCCGTTTCGACAGATAGAAGGTGATCTCGCGGTCGAACTTGTCGGTCGTGGTGTACCGCTGCCAACCGAACTCGGAGACGGGCGATTCCCGCGCCTCGGGTTCGTAGCGCTTCGCAACATCGCCGGCTCCGGCGTGGACGGACGGGAAAAACAGGAGGTAGAGCAGCAGGCAGAGTGGCGTCCATCTGGATCTCATCGAGGTCTCCGTTGTGCGGCCAAAGATGCCCCCCCGGCCAGGATCCAGGTAGTACGCCCCGGGCGGCGAAAACGCCGTATGATCGTTTCAGTTCGTTGCCCTGTACCGTTTGAGGCTGCAAGAGACCGGATGCCATGCTCATTCTCGCCATCATCGGCATGCTCTTCTTCGGCTGGATCTACTGGC
>CAZBZH010000973.1:0-1553 GCA_964496265.1 uncultured Acidobacteriota bacterium
GGCCGGGACTCGGCGGCGAAGATCTTGTCGCTGACCCGGCGGGTCGATTCTTCTTCCTCGGTCAGCAGCTCTTCGTAGAGCTTCTCGCCGGGGCGCAGCCCGGTGAACACGATCGGGATCTCGGTGTCCGGGGTGCGGCCGGACATGGTGATCATCTGCCGGGCCAGATCGACGATCTTGATCTGCTGGCCCATGTCCAGCACGCAGAGCGGGCCGTAGTCGCCGTAGGCCGACTGCAGCACCAGCGCCACTGCCTCGGAGATGGTCATGAAGTAGCGTTTGACCTCGGGGTGGGTCACGCTGACCGGTCCGCCCGCCTGGATCTGCGAGCGGAAGATCGGGACCACCGAGCCCGCCGAGCCGAGCACGTTGCCGAAGCGGACCGCGCAGAACGCGGTCTGGCTGCGCCGGTTCATCGAGCGGACGAACTCCTCGGCGACCCGCTTGCTGAGCCCCATCACACTGGTCGGCCGCACCGCCTTGTCGGTGGAGATGAAGACGAAGCGGTCGGCGCCGCTGTCGCTGGCCGCCTGGGCCACGATGCGGGTGCCCATCACGTTGTTCTTGAAGGCCTCGCAGGGAGCGGCCTCCATCAGCGGCACGTGCTTGTGCGCCGCGGCATGGAACACGTCGTTGGGCCGGTAGCGCTCGAACAGGTCGCGCATCCGGCGTTCGTCCCGGATATCGGCGACCTCGAGGATCACGTTGTCGGCGTCGAGGCATTCCTGCTCGAAGCGGCGCTTCAGCAGGTACATCTCGTTCTCGTTCATGTCGACCATGACCAGGGTGCTGGGCTGGGCGCGCAGCAGCTGGGCACAGATCTCCCGGCCGATCGAACCGGCGGCGCCGGTAACCAGGGCGACACGGCCCTTGAGCCCGGAGGCCAGTTCGCTGTCGGCGAAGTTGACCACGTCACGCTGTAGCAGGTCGTCGGGGGAGAGATCTTCCATCGCCGCCGCGGCGGCGCGGTCCTGCAGGTACACGTAGGCGACCGGCAGGATCTTGAGACTCAGTGTGAGGTCGGCGCACATCGAGAGCAGTTCACGGATGCGCTCGCCCGAGAGCCGGGGGATCGCGATCAGGACCTGCTCGACCTGGTGGCGCCGGGCGACCCTGGCCAGATCGCCGATGCGGCCCATGACCGTCTTGCCGCCGAGGATCACGTCCTGCTTGGCGTCATCGTCATCGAGGAAGCCGATAACCTGGAACGGGTGATTGCTCGAACGCTGCAGGTCGCGGAGCAGCATCTCGCCGGCGGCACCGGCGCCGACGATCACCGTGCGCAGCGCGCCCTCGCGGGTGCGGCGCCAGTCGGTCACGTAGGAGCCTGCCAGGCGTGGCGAGAAACGCAGCATCGCCATGGCCAGGCTCGAGAGCAACAGCTCGAGCACCATGACCGAACGGGGCGGGCCGGGGTCACGCAGCAGATAGAAGGTCGCCAGGAACATTCCGGTGCCGAACAGTCCGGCGAGGAACACCCGGGCGGCGTCGTTCAGCCCCGAGAAACGGAACGACCAGCGATGCAGCCGGAAGCCGATCAGCGCCAGCAGCCG
>CAZBZH010000974.1:0-1553 GCA_964496265.1 uncultured Acidobacteriota bacterium
GAGCGCCATGGCGCCCCCCTTGCTCCCCTCGACCCGGGTCGTCAGTTCCAGGGGCTCGCGGGGTGCCGCCACCGCTCGAACGGCCTAGGAGGTCAGCTGCTGGTGCAGCCAGGCCTTGGAGAAGCGCAACTCCCGGTGGACGGTGGCCGGCGAAACCGAGACCGCCTCGGCGATCTCCTCGTAGGACAGGCCGCCGAAGTAGTGCAGCTCCAGAATGCGGCTCTTGCGCGGGTCCTTCTCGGCCAGGGCCTTGAGCGCCTCGTCCAGGTCGATGACGTCCTTGTCCGGGGCATCGGAGATGGCCAGCGCCTCGTCCAGGCCGACCTTGTCCGCGCCGCCGCCCCGTTTGACCCGGCGGGCCGCCCGGGCGTGATCGATCAGGATCCGGCGCATCATTCCGGCGGCCACGGCGAAGAAATGCACCCGGTCCTGCCAGGCCACATCCGCCTCGATCAGCCGCACGTAGGCCTCGTGAACCAGCGCCGTGGTCTCCAGGGTGTGGTTCTTCCGCTCCCCCCGCATGTTGCGGCGGGCCAGACGCCTCAGCTCCTCATAGACCTGGGGCAGAAGATCGTTGAGGGCATTCTCGTCTCCCTGTCGCCAATCTAGTAGGAGACGGGTTACGGTCTGCTTGTCGGAATCGGCCATACGCTAAGGATAGTGTTTTCGGCCACGGACGACAGCAACAAGTATTCTGCGCCCGGGCCCGGGCCGGAACGCCGCGCCGTCGAGCCACAACGAGGTAGGCATGGGTGAGAGCCGCTGGGAGCGCCTCCAGGCGCTTTTCGAACAGGCCGCGGACATGGACCGCGCGGAGCGGGACGCATTCCTCGAGCAGGAGTGCGCCGGGGATCCGGAGCTGCGACAGGAGCTGTTGGCCCTGCTGAACGCGGATACCACCGCCGGCGGAGAGGGGCAGGAGGATGCGCACCCCAGCCGGGTCGACGCCATTGCCGCCCGGGCCATCGTCTCCGCCGCCGAGGGGGTCAGCCGCTCCCAGACCGACCAGGCTGTCGGCAAGCAGGTCGGACCCTACGAGATCGAACGCCGACTGGGATCCGGCGGCATGGGCGTGGTCTATCTGGCCCGGCGCAAGGACGAGGCGTTCGAGAAGCAGGTCGCGGTCAAGGTGCTGCGGGCGGGGCTGGACAACCACGAGGCCGAACTCCGCTTCAGGGCGGAGCGCCAGATCCTGGCCGACCTGGACCATCCCAACATCGCCCGGGTGCTCGACGGCGGTTCCACCGACGACGGCACCCCCTACGTGGTAATGGAGTACATCGAGGGGGAACCGCTCGATACCTACTGCGACACGCGGAAGCTCTCGAACCGGGAGCGGTTGGAGCTGTTCCGCAAGGTCTGCTCGGCGGTCCAGCACGCCCACCGCAACCTGATCGTGCACCGGGACCTCAAGCCCGGCAACATCCTGGTCACCCCCGACGGCGAACCCAAGCTGCTCGATTTCGGCATCGCCAAGCTGCTCGACCCGGCCCGCTCGCCCCACACCCTGCCCCAGACCCGGGCGATGATGAACCCGATGACCCCGGAGTACG
>CAZBZH010000975.1:0-1551 GCA_964496265.1 uncultured Acidobacteriota bacterium
GTCCCGGCGGCGGTCGCGGCGGCGGTCGCGGCGGCGCATCCCGGGATCGCAACAAAACTTGCGGTGGGCGGGAACCGATCCGCGGGAGCGGTGTCTCAACAGGGCGACGGAGGCGTCCACCATCGGACACAGGCTCCGGGCGCGTTACAAAAACGTAGTTCTGCCCAAAAGCCCGTCAGCGCGGGATTCAAGCGGGACGCAAAGAGGCCGATAGAGGACGCTGAAGGTTGGCACCGTGATTGCTGTACACACGTGCGAACCAGAAGGTGCTCCCCAGCGGGACACCGCCCCCCGAAAACGGCCGGTCACCGGCCCCGAACGACGAGCAAAGCGAAAGGAGTGCGAGATGCGGGACAGAACCAAGACCAACCTCACGCCCCTGAGCTTCTCGTGGACGATTGCGGACGGCGCCGACGGCGCCATGCGCGGTAGCCACGAGCCGCTGAGGGAGATCCCCAGGCGGGCCGTCATCGTCACGCTCCTGACGTGAAACCGGAGTAGGCGGCCCGTACCGGGGGGATCCCCCCGAAGGCTCCGCTCTGGCCGCCGTTCAGGATTGCGGCGGATCCTCGGAACGCTCGAGCACCAGCGTCGGACCGGCCAGCCCACACAGTCGCTCCAACTCACTGCGCCCCTGGGCGGTGATCGACCAGAGCGTCTGGCCGTCCCGGCGTTCGCGCTGGACCTGGCCCGCCGCGGTGAGGCAGTCGATGGCCTCGACCACCAGCTTGCGTGAACCGATCGCCAGATCCTGGTGGTAGTCGCTGACCGTGGCGCCCTGGGCTCGTTCCGGCGTCGCCGCGGACTGAAGCACGTGGAGCATCGCCACGGCGTGTTCCAGGGACAACGGCTGCAGGCCGGTGGACGGCTTGGGCGCGGGCTCGCGCTGCGCGCCGGAATCGGCGCGGCTGTCCGCCTGATGCACCGCGTCCTCGACCCGGTTGGCCAGACGCACCAGCACCGCCTCGGCGTCGTGTTCCGACATACCGCTCAACGGCTGCTCAGGCAGGTTGATCGCCTGGAAGCGGGAGAGCTCCGCATGCCGGGTAAAGCGGCAGGGGCCGACGATCACCGGAATCACCAGCGCCCCCTCTTCGCGGGCCGCGAGGAGGGGCGGCACCTCCTTGTCGACGATGTAGTCCGAGGCGAGGAAATCGGCGCTGATCATCAGGATCGCCGCGGCGGCGCCGTCGATGGCGCTCTCGATCTCGTCATTCCAGGAGTCCCCCGCCTGGATGCGGGTGTCGTCCCACAGATCGATCAGCTGCCGGCGGTTCAGTTCCTTGAGGTGGACCTGCAGGCGCTCGAGCCAGCGGCGGTCCTTATGGCTGTAGCTGACGAACACGCGGTGGCGCTTGGGCATGGTCGGTCTCCGCTTCGGCATCGCCGGTTCCTGCCTAGCCTACCAAGCGTGGGGGCTAGGATTCGACTCCGAGGTCCTTCATCCGGCGCCAGAGGGTCGTGCGGCTGATCCCGAGCATCGCGGCGGCCCGGTCCCGTTTGCCGTCGGCCAACTCCAGGGCGCGGCGGATACGGGCGGCCTCGTCGGAC
>CAZBZH010000976.1:0-1548 GCA_964496265.1 uncultured Acidobacteriota bacterium
AGGATCATGCCGTAACGCATGTGCAGCTGGACCACCGGGGTGTGGTCGCCGCGCATCTGGGCAACGCCGGCGACGCCAGCCGCTACCTGACCGATGCCTACGAGCAGTCCGTGGAAAGCGGGCATCCCCGGGCCGAATCCGCCGCCAACTATCTCGGGGTCGTCGCCATGTCCCGGGATGAAGTGGACGAGGCCGAAGGCTGGTACCGCAAGATCGATCCCGAGGGCCGCTCGGCCTACTTGCGTGAGTTCGGGCTGGGGCGGGTCGCCCTGGCCCGGGGGGAACATGCCCTGGCGGTCGAGCGCTTCGGCAAGGCGGCGGAAGGAGCCGGGTCCAACAAGCTGGTCGGGTTGACCGCGCGGACCTTCGAGGCGGACGCCGCTTGGCGTGGAGGTGAGCTCGCGCGGGCCACCTCTCTGGCCGAGGATGCGGTGGCGCGCAGTCTCGCCGCGGGATCCGCCGAGAACGCCTGGGAGGCCCGGCGCATCCTCGGAAAGGTGCACCTGGCCGCGGGGCGTTTCGCCGCGGCGATCCAGGTACTGGAGCAGGCGATCGCGCCGTTCGAGGCCCAGCAGGAGACGTTGGATCCGCTGGACGAGGGTCTGTATTTCCTGCGCGACCGGGCGGATCCCTACGTCGATCTCTGCGCGGCGATTCAGCGCAGCGGGGCTGCCGATGGGCCGCAGCGCATCCTCAGGGTGATGGAGGCCGCCCAGTCCAGGGCGCTGCGGGCGACGGCCGCCTCGACGGCGCCGGCGACGACTTTGGCTCGGCTGGGCGGAGGGCTGGCTTCCGGCGAACTGTTGTTGAGCTACCTGATCGGCGAGGACCGCGGCGTACTGTTGGCGGTCCGCGGCGATGAGTCCCGGGTGGCGCTCTTGCCTGGAGCGCGCGCTCTGCGGACTCGCATCGAGTCCTTCCGCAGCGGCCTGATCGGCGGCACCGGTCCGGGTGAGGTGGAGCCGGTTCACGAAGCAGACGGGGCGTTTCTCAGGCGTGCGTTGCTCGACCCGGTTGCGCCCTGGTTGGCGCAGGCTCGCCGGCTGGTCATCGTCCCCGATCGGGAGATCGCGCGGCTTCCCTTCGCGGCGTTGCCCGGTGGAGCGGAAACCGCTGGAGCGGAAACCGACAGGCACTATCTCGGGGAGTCCGTCGAGGTCGCGTTCATGCCGCTGCCCTCGATCCCGCCGGCCGCCGCTCCCGGGATTCAACGGGTCCTGCTGGCCGGGGATCCGGTCTTTCCCGCGGGACGCTTCGAGACCCTGCCCTGGTCGGCGTTCGAACTGAACGGGCTGACCGACATCTGGGGCAAGCGAGCGGACCTGATTTCCGGCGAGCAGTTGACCGCAGATCAGCTCGATCGTCGCGGCTACGACGGCTACGACCTGTTGCACTTCTCGACGCACGCGTTGGCCTCGGCGCGAGATCCCCGACGCAGCGGGATCGTGTTCTCGAACGGCGAACGGTTGAACGGGGAGCAGGTGCTGTCCCTGCCTCTCGACAACGCGTTGGTGGTGCTCTCCGCTTGCCGCACCGGCGAAGGCGAGG
>CAZBZH010000977.1:0-1544 GCA_964496265.1 uncultured Acidobacteriota bacterium
GTCAGGCCATAGAGCGCGGCCTCGCTGTAGAAGGTCAGCAGCAGCCGGTCGCCGACGAGTTGTAGTTGAGGATAGGTCGGGTCGAAGCCGCGTTCGTCGGAGTGGCGATGACTCCACAACTGCTTGCCGCTCTTCGGGTCCAGGGCCACAAGCTCCAGGGCGCCGGCGACAAGCACCTGTCTGCGGCCCTCGGACTCGACGATCACCGGCGTCGAGTAGTCGACGCGATCGGTCCCGTGAGACCAGAGCTGGCGACCGGTCTCCGGATCGAGGCCGAGCACGGAGTGCTTCTCGGACCCGGCCGGCACGATCAGGACCCCGTCGATCTCCAGCGGAATGGTCGCGAAGCCGTACGTCGGGGCCACGGCGCCCCAATCGGTCGCGAGGTTCTTGCGCCACAGGACCTTGCCGTCCTCGGCGGAAAGGGCGAGTAGATCGCCGAACGGCCCGACGAAGTAGACGCGGGAATCGGTCAGCGTCGCGGTGCCCACCGGCCCGTCGGTGGAGCCGTCGTGCCCCCGGTACGTTCGGCCGATCGGCGTGCGCCAGAGCTCGCGCCCATCGCTCGTCGACCACGCCGCAAGGACGTCCTGGGTGCCGTCGGAGAACGCGCTGACCGCGCGCCCATTCGCCACGGTCACTCCCGAGTAGCCGGGGCCGATGGCGTGTTTCCACTCCAGCTCGAGCTGCGGGGATTCCGCGAGGACGGCGGGGCCGACTGCGCTGCCATCGAACTCGGGACCGCGTAGATTCCGCCACTCGGCGGCCGGTACCGCCGTAACGGTCGCCAGGAGCGCGATGACCAGGAATCTCATTGGTACAAGTGTACCGGCGGCGACGGCAGCGAGACGTAAAACGACGTTTACAACCGACGGTCTTGTGACCCTGGGCGGTAGGCGGGCGCCGCTAGGTGCCGCAGAAGGTCTGGTAGCCGTCCGTGAACTCACGCGGCGCCGGCCTTGCGTAGCGATCGCAATCCGGTTGTTCTTCGAAGGGTTGCGCGAGGACGTCCAGCAGCCGCTCGAAGGGGGCGAGGTCTGCGGAGTCGGAGGCCGCCTCCAGCGCTTCTTCGACCAGGTGGTTGCGCGGGACGTAGACCGGATTGACCGCACGCAGGTGCTCGGCGGTCTGCGCGGGCGGCTGGGCGATTCGACTGCGCCAGCGTTGCAGCCAGGGTCCAATCTTCTCAACCGAAGAAAATAGGCCCTCCAGGGGCGCCGCGTTGTCTTCGGCCGTATCCGCCAAGCTGCGGAAGGCCAGGGTGTAGTCGATCTCGTTGGTCCGCAGCAACTCGAGCCATTCACCGGCCAGCGAATCGTCGCCTTCCTCGGCATCCTGGCCCGGATTCAGGCCGAGCTTGTCTCGCAAGCCGGCTCGATACCGCTTCTCGTAGCTCGGGAGGAATCCGTTGAGCACTTCGGTCGCGGGCTCGACCGCACGCGTCGGGTCCTCCGGGTCCATCGACCGCAGCAGCGTTTCGGCCAGGCGCGCCAGGTTCCAGGCGGCGATCTTCGGCTGATTGCGGTAGGCGTAGCGGCCCAGGG
>CAZBZH010000978.1:0-1543 GCA_964496265.1 uncultured Acidobacteriota bacterium
GGTCCAGCCGTCCTGGGGCTCGCGGTGCATCTCTTCGAACAGCGCCTCGGCGTGGGCCTCCACGTCGACCGGTTCCAGGCGGCAGAAGCGGCCGGCGAGCACCCGGCCGTCGGGAGCGGGACGGGGCTCCCAGCTGGGCAGTTCGGCACCGATCGGCTGACCGAGCGGATTGCGGCGGGGTGCAGGGTCGTGGCTCATCCGATCCTCGATGGGTTGGGGGCGCGGAAGGGAGTCCAGAGAGCAAGGCTAGCTCCACCGCAGCCTGGTCGGGAACTGGGCCCCCGGAAATCGCCGGAATTGTCCCATGTCCTCAAGCTCGGTCCGTTTCGTGCCGAAACGCTGCCCGGTGGTCTGCGCCATTAGGCGCCACAGGTCCTGCTTGGAGGGTTGCACGGTGTACGGATTGGTAAACAAGGCGATCGAGCAGTTGGTGCGGGAGAATCACGGCGATGAGGCCTGGAACCGGGTGCGCGAGCTTTCCGGGGTGAAGCTGGCGGCATTCTCCAGCATGGATCCCTATCCCGACGAGGTGACCTACCAGCTGGTCGCCGCCTCGAGCGAGGTGCTGGGAGCCCCGGTTTCCGATCTACTGGAAGCCTTCGGCGAGTACTGGACCCTCTACACCGCCGAGGAGGGCTACGGGGAGTTGTTGGAGATGGCCGGCGGCGATCTCTGGGAGTTCCTCGACAACCTCGATGCGATGCATGAGCGCGTCGCCGCGAGCCTGCCGGAATTACGTCCGCCGGTCTTCAGCTGCGAGCGACTCGACGACTCGAAGGTGGAACTGCACTATCGCAGCGAACGCGAGGGCCTGGCGCCGATGGTGATCGGTTTGCTGCGCGGGCTGGGGAAACGGTTCGAAACCGAGATCGAGATCCAGCACACCCAACAACGCGGCGACGGCGGGCACGACGTGTTCGTGATCGAGACGATCTAGGCCAGTGCCTCTCGCCGAGGACAGTCTGGAGCTTCTGTTCCCCTTCCACTTCGTGTTGGGGCCCGGGGGGACCCTCGTCTCCCACGGCCGCTCCTTCCAGAAGTGGTTTCCCGGAGTTGCCGTCGGGGACTCGCTGCTGCCGAGTCTGCGCCTGGTCAGCCCGGCCCGGGGGAGCCTGGATCCGGCGTGGCTATCCGAGACCCGGGGGAAGGTGCTTCAGCTGGAGAATGACGGGTCGCCGCTGCGGCTCAAGTGCCTGTGCATGCCGATGCTCGAGGAGGGGCGCTTCGGTTTCTTCGGCTCGCTGAGCGCCGGCGACATCGCGATGCTGCGAGGTAGCGGACTGCGAATGACCGATTTCTCGCCCCACGATCCGCTGCTGGACTACCTGGTCTCGGTCCGCGTTACAGCGACGGCGCTGCAGGACGCCCGAGAGCTCGCCGGCGAGCTCGAGGCGGGAGCGGCGGAACTGGAGCAGGCTCGGGAGGCCGCCGAGGCCGCTGCCCTGGCCAAGGGGAGCTTCTTGGCCACGATGGGTCACGCGATCCGCACGCCGTTGAACGGGGTCCTCGGGCTGGTCCAGGCTCTGGGCGCCACCGAGCTGAC
>CAZBZH010000979.1:0-1540 GCA_964496265.1 uncultured Acidobacteriota bacterium
CGTCCCCCTTGGCGGTGAGCCCCGTCAGGTCGTAGCGCACCCGGGCGGTGCAGCCGCGGTCCGCGGGACGGAGGTCGATGGACACCCGGGAGACGTGGGAGGACTCGGCGACCATGGCGTAGCGCACCCTGCCCCGTCGCTCGTCGTCGTTCCCCTCCTGGGCGTACTCGGTCAGCGTCCAGACCGCCGGCCCCGGCGGCTCGTGACGGGTTCGGAAGGCGAAGCCCGCCTCCATCGGCTCGGGCACCTGGCCCAGGGGCTCGGGATGCCACCCCTCGGCCCAATCCGCCTCCCGCAGCGGACCGAACAGGGGAAACACCGCGTCGAACGACCCGCTGAGCGGTAGATCCGCCTGACGGGTCACCCGGCGGTGCGCGGTCGTGGGTTCAGCCATCGCAACACCTCCATGCCATGCATTTGATTCATGTACCTTGGTACCAAGGTACATTGCTGACTTCTCTGGCGCAACCCACCCACCGCCGCCTGCAACTCCACCGAAGCGTTGCACGCTCGCAACTTTGTTTGACGCACCGGCAATCCGTATGGAGTCGTGACAAGAACGGGAGACTTTCTGCACCTGATCGACGGTTCTTCGAAACGAAGCCTTGCAGCCCGTGCTATACGAGGGACGTTCTCGCGCGAAGCCGGCCGCGCACGAATCTAGGCGCGGCTCTGCAAACCAGCCGCACATCTTTGGAGGGGTATCCATGACGTCGTCTCGTCGACTGCTGGTTCTGTGTGTGTGTCTGCTCGCGAGCGTCGTTGCGCTCAACGCGCAATCGACCTCGGCACTCTCCGTCGATTCATCAACCGTCCCCGGCGTTTACGACGCCCAGAAGGAACGGGACGATCAGCTCGCAACCAGCTCCTGGTTGATCGGGCTGGAAGGCAAGAGCGTGATGCCCGGCCTGGTGGCGAAACCGAACACCACCGCGCTGGACCAGCTCCAGAAGTCGCCGACCAACGACGGCCGCTTGATGGTCGGCGTGACCGCCGACGTCGGTAAGGTCGTGAACTTCCGCCGCATCGATTCGGCGACCCTGCTCGCCGGCGGCCGGGTGCCCCTGGCCGGCGGTTTCGTCGAGATGCGCCCCGACCGCATGGTCTGGATGACCCGGGTTTGGAGCAAGGGCGCTCTGGCCACCCGCCTGCACCTGACCGACGTCGAGCTCCCCGCGGGCTCGGAACTGTTCATCTACACCACCGAGGGTGAAGCCTTCGGGCCCTACACCTTCGACAGCGACGAGAACCGGGGCGAGCTCTGGACCCACACCGTGGTCGGTTCCGAGATCCGCCTGCAGCTCCACGTGCCGCGGCATCAGGTCGCCGGCATCTCCAAGGCCCGGCTCGAGATCTCGGCAGCCGCCTATCTGGGCGACCGCTTCATCTCCACCGTCGATCCCCAGGGCAAGGCTCACTGCAACGGCAACGCCAGCTGCGTGCAGAACGCCTCCTGCTCGTCGATCCCAAGCGCCATCCAGCCGGCCCGGGACGCCGTCGGCCGCATGCTCTACCAGGTCGGTAGCGGCTTCTTCCTCTG
>CAZBZH010000980.1:0-1537 GCA_964496265.1 uncultured Acidobacteriota bacterium
CGGGCACTTCTATCAACCGCCCCGGGAGAACCCCTGGCTCGAGGAAATCGAGCTCCAGGAATCGGCCCATCCGTATCACGACTGGAACCAGCGGATCACCGCCGAATGCTACGGCCCCAACGGCGCGTCGCGGATCCTCGACGACGCCGGCCGCATCGTGCGCATCGTCAACAACTACGCCCGCATGAGCTTCAACTTCGGGCCGACGCTGCTCAGCTGGATGGAGCGTCACGCGCCCGAGGCCTACCGGGCGATCCTGGCCGCCGACGTCGAAAGCCGGGAACGCTTCGGCGGACACGGTTCGGCGATGGCCCAGGTCTACTCCCACCCGATCCTTCCGCTGTGCAACCCGCGGGATCAGGTGACCCAGGTCCGCTGGGGTATCCGGGACTTCGAGCACCGCTTCGGACGCAAACCCGAAGGGATGTGGCTGCCGGAAACCGCGGTGGACCGGGCCTCGCTCCAGGTGTTGGCCGACCATGGCCTGCGCTTCGCCGTGCTGGAGCCGGGGCAGGCGGCCCGGGTGCGGCATCCCGGTGAGGACTGGACCGAGATGGGTGGCGGGCGCATCGACCCCACCCGGGCGTACCGCCAACAGCTCGACGGCGGCAAGCACATCGACCTGTTCTTCTACGACGGTCCGGTTTCCCGGGCGATCGCCTTCGAACACCTGCTGGATCGCGGCGACCGTTTCGCCGCGCGCCTGGCCTCGGGCTTCGACGATCGACGGCAGCACGCCCAGCTGATGCACGTGGCCACCGACGGCGAGACCTACGGGCACCATCACCGCTTCGGCGACATGGCCCTGGCCTTCGCCCTGGAACGGCTGGAGCAGGATCCGGAGATCCGGCTGACCAACTACGGGGAATTTCTCGAACGGCATCCGGCGGAGTCCGAGGTCGAGATCGTCGAGAACACCGCCTGGAGCTGCGCCCACGGCATCGAACGCTGGCGCAGCGACTGCGGCTGCTCGGGCGGAGGCGGGCCGGGCTGGACCCAGGCCTGGCGCACGCCGCTACGGGACGCGCTGGACCACGTCCGCGACACGCTGAGTGGGCCGTTCGAGCGCGAGGCCGCCGGCTTCCTGCGGGATCCCTGGGAAGCACGCAACGACTACATCGACCTGCTGCTGGACGACGGCGGCCGGGACGCCTTTCTCGACAAACACGCCCTGCGCCCCCTCGACGGCGGCGAACGCACCCACCTGTGGAAGCTACTCGAACTCCAGCGCCACGCGATGTTGATGTACACCAGCTGCGGCTGGTTCTTCGACGACATCTCCGGCATCGAGACCGTGCAGATCGTGCAGTACGCGGCGCGGGCGATCCAGCTGGCCCGGGAGACGCTGCACGGCGACGACGGCCAAGCGCTGGATCTCGAGGGCTCGTTCAGCGAGCGGCTGGCCGCGGCCCGGAGCAACGTCGCCGACGAAGGGGACGGCCGGCGCATCTACCGCAACCGCATCCTGCCGACGGTGGTCGACCTGCCCCACATCGCGGCCCATGACGCCGTCGGGCGACTGTTCAATCACAGCGGC
>CAZBZH010000981.1:0-1535 GCA_964496265.1 uncultured Acidobacteriota bacterium
CCCAGGGTCAACGCGGTGGCGAACAGCAGGCCGTGGATGATGCTGATCGCCATCGGCTCCCACATGGCGCCGCCGCCCAGCCACAGCGGGATCAGGCCGCCGAGGGTGGTGCAGGTGGTCAGCAGGATCGGGCGCAGCCGCCGCTGGGCCGACTCGACGATCGCCTGCTGAGGCGCCAGGCCGTTGTCGTCGATCTCGATACGGATGCGGTCGAGCAGCACGATGGCGTTGTTGATCACGATTCCCGCCAGCGAGATGATGCCGAGCAGGGTCATGAAGCCGAAGTAGGACTGCCAGATCAGGAGGCCCGCGGTGACCCCGATGATGCTCAGCGGAATCGTCAGCAGGATGATTGCCGGGCGGCGCACCGAGTTGAACTGGCCGACCAGCAGCAAGATGATGATCAGGCCGGCGATGGGCAGCTTGGCGCCGATCGAGGCATTGGCCTCGGCGGAGTCTTCGTCTTCACCGCCGAGCTCGTACTTGTAGCCCAGCGGCCAGCTCTTCGATTCCTCGGCCAGCCACTCCGCCAGGGGCGCGGTCACCGCGGCGGCGGTGTAGCCCGGATCGGTGGCCGCCTCGACGGTCACCGTCTTGAGCCGGTCCCGGCGCAGGATCTGCGAGGCCTGGAACTGCACGTCGATGTCGGCGACCTGGCTCAGCGGCACCGAGTTCCCGGTGGATTGGGCGTAGACGTTCAACGTCTCGAGCTTGTCCAGTGCCTGCCGCTCGGCGGAGACCGAGCGCAGCATCACCGGGATCAACTCGTCCCCTTCACGGAACTCGGTGACCTCGAGTCCGCTGAGGAACGTCTGCAAGGAGATCGCGATGTCCTGGTTGGTGATTCCCGCCCGGCGGGCCCGGGGCTGGTTGATGTCGACGAACAGCTTCTTGGCCCGCGAGCCCCAGCTGTCTCCCAGCAGGACCGCGCCGTCGGTCTCGGTGACCTTGGCCTTGACCTGATCGACCAGCTCGAACAGCTCTTCGGTGTCCCGGCCGCTGATGCGGATCGCCACCGGCGGCCAACTGGAGGGCCCCGACGACAGCGCCCGGGCGATCGGCACCACGTCGGGGTAGCGATCGCGAATCCAGCGCTCGATTTCCTCGGCGTAGAGGTCGACCAACGGCCGCGAGGTGGTGTTGACCACCATCACGCCGTAGTTCGGCGCCGACTGTTCCGGGTTGTACGACAGCATGAAGCGGGGTGCGCCGCTGCCGATGAAGGTGCTCCAGTTGAGGATGCCCTCCTCGCGGTCGGGGCCGACCTTGTACTCCCGCTCCAGATGCTCCTCGATCTCCCGCACGATCTCCTCGGTGTGATGGATCGGCGTGTAGAGCGGCAGCTCGATCTCGACGGTGAAGGTCGCCCGGTCGTTGTCGGGGAAGAATAGCGCCGGCACAAAGCCCATGCCGAACACCGCGACGAAGAACAGGGCGATGACGCCGGCCAGGGCCAGCAGCGGTTGCTTGAGCCCGGCGAGGAGCAGCGAGCGGAAGGTGCGGTAGAAGCGGGTGTTGAAGTCGGTGCCGCCCTG
>CAZBZH010000982.1:0-1533 GCA_964496265.1 uncultured Acidobacteriota bacterium
TGGCGATCCTGGGCGCGGTCAACGGCCACTGGGGCCATCCCGCCGCCGAGGAGGTCTGGGAGGTCCTGCGCCCGGGCTATCCGACCCTCTCCCTTTCGACCGTCTATCAGACCCTGGAGTGCTTCATCCAGGCCGGTTTGTGCGTGCGCATGCGGGGCGGCGACGGCCGCCTGCGAGTCGACGGCACGCTGCACGCCGAAGCCCACGACCACGCGATCTGCCGCAAGTGCGGCGCGATCTACGACATTCCCCGTCAGGCCCGGGCGGTCTCCGCGGACCCGCCCCTCCCCGACGGCATGCAGCTGACGGCGGTGCGCCTCGAGTACGAGGTGATCTGCCGCGATTGTTCCCCCCAACCGAACTGAGGACCGAGCGATGAGCGACAAGAAGCAGGAATTGTTGGATGGACTGAATGAGGACCTGGCCAACGAATGGGCCGCGATCCAGATGTACCGCAGCTACGCCAGCATGGTGAAGGGCCCCTACCGCAAGGAACTGCGGGAGTTCTTCGAGGCGGAGATCCCCGAGGAACTGGCCCACGCCGGGCTGCTGAGCGACAAGATCGTCGCCATGGGCGGAACTCCCACCACCCAGGTGGCGCCGGTGGAGATGGTCGACGACGCCAAGCAGATGCTGGAACAGGCGCTGATCGCCGAGCGGGACACGATCACCCGCTACGTCCGGCGCCGCAAGCAGGCCGAGGAGTTGGAGCAGTTCGGCCTGGCCATCGAGCTGGACACCCTGATCGCCGACGAGGCCAAGCATCACGACGAGCTCAAGCTGATGCTGGACAAGTGGGACTGATCGCCGCATAGTCCCTAGTCTCCCGGCCGAATCGGATCACGGAACCGGCGAGAACGAGGCAGGATAGATGGCAGCAGAGCAGGTGCGGCACCGTTCTCGTTGGATGATGCGGGCCCTGGAGTGGAACGACCCCCGGGCCCGCTACCCCAACATCTGGCAGGACGGCATGCCTCGGCACCTGCTGGCCTACGACACCGTGGCCCACCGCCTACGCCTCGGCGATCTGATCGCGATCTATCACCCCGAGAGCAAGAAGCATCAGGAGCGGGCCAATCGTTTCCTCGGTCTCAGCCGCGTTGTCGGCCTACGAGAGGCCGATAACGAGGGTTTCTGCTGGATCGATCTGGCCACCGCCCATCGGTTTTCCCCGGGTCTGGACCTGGGCATGGCGCCGCGGCGGGTGTTCATGTGCTGCGATCCGGCCTGGCCCGGCCCCGACGTGACCCTGTTCCGCGCGGTGTTCGACGCGGCGGTGTCCGACGGGTTCCGTCCGGGCCCCGCGGACCTGGAGGGGCCGGCCGAGCCCGGACCGCCGCCGGCGCCCCAAGCGGAGTCCCGTCCGAAGAAATCCAGGCCGGCAAAGAAGGCCGCGCAGCCGACTGTGAAGCCGACTGCGGCGGCCGAAAAGAAGAGTGAACCGGTCCGCGATACCGAGCGCTCCGGTGGCGACGCGGTCGCCGATGAAGCGGTCGCCGACGAAGCGAACAGCGGAACCACCCCCTCCGACGA
>CAZBZH010000983.1:0-1533 GCA_964496265.1 uncultured Acidobacteriota bacterium
GAGTCTCCGATCGCCCCCTGATCGCCGGAGGCCAGACGCAGGGGCAGGATGTCGACATAGGCTGAGGCGTCCTCGGCCCACAGCGATCGCTGCCAGTCGATCGCGTCGACGGTGATCGCTCCCTGGGCGACCCAGAGAGAACCGCCCACGGCGTCCGCCTCCGCTCGGGCGGCCAGCGCCGAACGTTTCAGCAGGAACGCGTAGGAGGCGGGATCGAAGCCGGTCGGGCCGTCCCAGATCTCGAGCGCGCTCAGCTCGCGGTCGAAGGCACGCACCGCGCTGCGCACGAAGGCGTCCCACGCGTCCAGCGCGCCCTCGATCTCGGGAGCGGGCGGCCGGCCGCCGGTATGCTCCGGGTGGCCGCCGGTCAGGCAGAGCACGACCCGGTGACCCGAGCCGTGAAGCGCCATCACCCCGGCGCGGATCTCGGTCCAGTCGTAGACCTCGGAACGCTTCTCCACCTCGGCCCAGTCGGCGACCAGGCGCACGAAGACACCCGGATCGTCGTCACGGGCCTCCAGCAGACTGTCGGTGGGTAAGCCCGAAGGCCAGACGCCCATGCGGGGCCCCCGCGGCAGCTCTTCGGCCTCCGCGGCCAGGGCCGGCAGGGTCGCGATCGAAAAAGAGAGAGCCAGCAGCCAGAACCAGGCGAACCGCTTTGCGCTCATGCAGCCCCTTCTGTGCACCGGCGGGAACCGGAGTTCCCGGGCGCTTCCCCCTCGCGCCTTCGGGCCGTCATTCTTCAGCCAGACCTGACGGCTGTCAAACAGCCCGGGATAGAAGACGGAAAGCGCCGCCGAAAGTTGCAGCGGAGACCCCGTGCTATAACCCGAGGGCGGGCCGAACCCCGCCTCCACCCGAAAAAGCCCGCGAAGAGGACTCTATGAGCTCAGAGATCGTGATCGCAGGAGCGGTGCGCACGCCGATCGGCAGGTTCGGCGGCGGCCTTTCCACGGTCGGCGCCCCGGCCCTCGGCACCCACGCGGCGAAAGCGGCCCTATCCCGGGCCGGCATCGCCCCCGACGCCGTCGACCACACCGTCTTCGGCCACGCCCGTCAGGCGGGCTGCGGCCCCAACGGAGCCCGGCAGGTCTCGGTGGCCGCCGGCATCCCCGTCGAGCGGCCGGCGATGACGATCAACCAGGCCTGCCTCTCGGGTCTCCAGGCGGTGATGTCCGCCTGCCGCCTGATCCGCACCGGCGAGGCCGATGTCGTGCTGGCCGGCGGCATGGAGAACATGAGCCAGGTCCCCCACCTGCTGTTCATCCGCGACGGGCAGCGCATGGGGCCGGCCGACCTGATCGACGCGATGTACCGGGACGGCTTCGACGATCCGATCAGCGGCAAGCGCATGGGCCAGACCGCCGAGACCCTGGCCGAACGCTACTCCATCGGCCGGGATGAGCAGGACGCCTTCGCCGCCGAGAGCCAGCGCCGGGCCCAGGCCGCCCGGGCGGCCGGGCTGCTCGACGCGGAGATCGACCCGAGCACCCTCGCGACCCGTAAGGGAGCGGCCACCCCTGCCCGGGGCGA
>CAZBZH010000984.1:0-1530 GCA_964496265.1 uncultured Acidobacteriota bacterium
AGGCCGGTCTTCTTCATCGATAGCCCCCGGAAAAAGTGCCGCTTGGCGGAAACCGCCTGGCTGCTGCTTACGTCGCAGCGGGAGACCTGTCAACCTGTCGCTCATGTTGCCTGCGGATCGGGATACACTTCCGCCCGAGGAACAGGGGATAACGGGGGAACAGCCCGGTGGCGATCGCTGCGGCCGGGCCCGCCGATACATCGGCGTTACAAGACCCCTATCGCGAAGGATGGTCGAACGATGAAGATGCGTGCAGCCGTGTTGGAGGCCTTCGGCAAGCCGTTGGTCGTCCAGGAACTCGATATCGCTCCGCCGAAGGAGGGGGAGGTTTTGGTCAAGGTCCACGCCTGCGGCGTGTGCCATACCGACCTCTACACCCAGAGCGGCGCGGATCCCAGCGGCTACTTTCCCTGCGTGCTGGGTCACGAGGGCGCCGGAGTGGTCGAGGAGGTCGGTGCCGGCGTGACCTCGCTGAAGCCGGGGGACCATGTCATCACGCTGTTCTCTCCCGAGTGCGGCGGCTGCATCCACTGCCGCAGCGGCAAGACCAACATCTGTCTCAAGATCCGGGAGCAGCAGGGCAAGGGCTGCCTGCCCGACGGCACGCCGCGCATCTCCCGGGACGGCGAGCCGATCCGCCACTTCATGGGCACCAGCACCTTCGCCGAGTACACCGTGATGCCCGAGGTGGCGTTGGCCAAGATCGACAAGAGCGCCAGCCTCGAGAGTGTCTGCATCCTGGCCTGCGGGGCCACCACCGGCCTGGCCGGCGCGATGTGGAAGGCCGAGGTCGCCCCCGACAGCACCTGCGCGGTGTTCGGCGCCGGCATGGTCGGCCTCGGCGCCGTGGTCGGCTGCAAGCTCCAGGGAGCGTCGCGGATCATCGTCGTCGATATGTCCGCCGACCGGCTGGAGATGGCGAAGCAGTACGGCGCCACCGACGTGATCCAGGCCGGGCCCGGCGTCGACGCGGTGGCCCAGATCGTCGACATGACCGACGGCTTCGGCGCCGACTACACCTTCGAGGCCACCGGCCTCGTGTCGGTGATCGGGCAGGCGGTGGAAGCGGCGCGCATGGGCTGGGGGCTCTGCACGATCCTCGGCGTGGCCGGCAAGGGGGAGAAGCTGGAGATCATCCCGCGCTTCCTGATCACCGGCCGCAAGGTCCAGGGAGGCAGCTTCGGCGGAGCCAAGGGACGGACCCACGTTCCCCAGCTGGTCGACATGTACCTCGACGGGAAGATCGATCTCGACGGGTTCATCTCCCACCGGCTGACTCTCGACGAGGTCAACAAGGGCTTCGAGCTGATGGAAGCCCAGGACGGCATCCGCTCGGTCATCAAGTTCGATTAAAGGAATACGCAGCCATGATCATCAAGAAGACGATGAGCGATGACTACCTGTCGAACACCTGGTTGATCGGCGACAAGCCCGGCGGCCACGCGGTGATCATCGACACCGGCGCGCCGATGGGGCCGATCGTCGAGGCGATCGAGGAGCACCGGTTGACCGTCAGCCACGTGCTCTGCA
>CAZBZH010000985.1:0-1520 GCA_964496265.1 uncultured Acidobacteriota bacterium
TCGTACTCGGCGGACAGGTTCTCGAAGACCCGGCGGAAATCCTCGCCGGCCCCCAATCGATCCTCGGCGGGCAGCCCTTGGCGGACCAAGCGCACCCGCTCCCCCGACGCGCCCAGCAGCAGCGTGTCGCCTCGGAAGCCCCAGAAGAGCAGCGGCTCGGTCTCCTGCCCCTCTTCAGGCCAGTGAACGGCGACAACGCCATCCACTTCCCGGGCCACGGCTCCCCCCTGGGCAAACATCTTGTGCAGCGAAGCCTCGAGCTTCTCCCGATCCCGGCTCTCCAGCAGCAGCATCGAGCGAGACATCGCGGGCAGCATGGCCTGAGGCCCCGCGGTCATCATCCCCTGCAGCAGCGGGTCGAGATTGAAGTCCAGGACCAGGCCGATCTCCCCTCCCAGATGCGCCAACAGGTCGTCACCCAGGGAAACCCCCAGCACGCCTTCCAGACCCTGGATCGCACCCCGAAGGCTCTCCTCGGTGTTCTCCCCGTCCGCCATCGGCTCGGCGAGCATGCCGAGCAACTGCTCGAGATCCTCGGCGGGGTTCTCGATCTTGACCACGCCGGCGTAAACCGGATCTCGGGGCATCAGGTCGGTGATCTTCTCCTCGGCGACCAGCCGGCCGGCAAAGGCGGCAACCAGAAGCACCAGGGCGGTCGTACACACGGCTCGGAGCAGACGGTTCATCGCGAGTTTCCTCCCCCTCGTTCTGGCCCCAGTCTAGCAGCGGCCCCGCCTGGAGGAAACGCGCGCGGCACAGGGGTGACCCGGGCGAAGAATTTCGCCGACGTGCCTCGATTCCGGCGCTAAGCTCGTGGGATGAAACGCACCATCGTCATCACCGGAGTCTCGAAAGGGCTCGGACGCGCCCTGGTCGGAGAGTTCGCCCAGGCCGGTCACACCGTATGCGGATGCGCTCGTAGCGAGCCCGCCATCGCCGAGCTCGCCAAGCAGCACCCCGGCAAACACCGATTCGATCGGGTCGACGCAACCGACGACGCCCAGGTCGCAGACTGGGCGAGCCGTCTATTGTCCGCGGGCCTCGTGCCCGACCTGTTGATCAACAATGCCGCGCTGATCAACCGCAATGCCCCGCTGTGGAAGGTCCCGCCCGACGAGATGGACCAGGTCCTCCGCTGCAACGTCCTGGGCACCTACCAGGTGATTCGGCACTTCCTGCCGGCGATGATCGAGGCCGGCCGCGGCGTAATCGTCAACTTCAGCTCCACCTGGGGCCGCTCGACCTCGCCGGAAGTCGCGCCTTACTGCGCGACCAAGTGGGCGATCGAAGGGATGACCCAGAGCCTGTCCCAGGAACTGCCTCGAGGCCTGGCCGCCGTCGCCCTCAATCCCGGAATCATCGACACCGACATGCTGCGAAGCTGCTTCGGCGACGCGGCCGGCAGCTACCCCAGCCCGGAACGCTGGGCGACAACAGCGGCGCCATTCCTTCTTGGTCTCGGCCCTGCGGACAACGGGCAGGCGCTCACTGCTCCCTAGCCGACCCCGGTGAGTTCAGTT
>CAZBZH010000986.1:0-1520 GCA_964496265.1 uncultured Acidobacteriota bacterium
GATCTGATCATCACCGGCGCGGACCGCATCTCCGCCAACGGGGACGTCGCCAACAAGGTCGGCACCTACGGCCTGTCGCTGGCCGCGAAGGCCCACGGGGTGCCGATGTACGTGGCCGCCCCGTTCTCTACCTTCGACTTCTCGGCCCCGGACGGGAGCCACATCCCGATCGAGGACCGGGCGCCCGAGGAAGTCCTGGGTGTCGGAGATCTCCGCATTGCGGCGGCCGGCGTCGGGGCTCGCAACCCGGCGTTCGACGTGACGCCGGCGGCCCATCTGAGCGGCCTGATCACCGATCGGGGCCTCATCACTCCCGTGACCACGGAACGGATCAAGGAAGTGCTCGGCTAGAGCCGAAAGTCCCCTCCATGGGGACAAAGTCGGCTGCAAAGAAGGCTCCCAAGGCCAAGAAGGCCACGGCGGGCAAGCGTACTTCGAAGAAGGTGACCAAGAAGGCCACGGCGACGAAGAAGTCGGCGTCGAGGGCCAAGAAGGCCACCAAGAAGGTCTCGACGAAGACCGCGAGCCAAGCGTCCGCCAAGGCTTCGAAGAAGCCGGCAGCGACGGCGGCCAAGAAGGCGTCGAAGGCGTCGAAGGCCAAGGCCTCGGCGCCACGCGCGACGCGACCGCAGATCGAGATCGATCCGGACGTTCTCGAGTTCATCGAGGCGATCGACGCCTACAAGCTCGAGCACTCCCGGCCGTTCCCGAGCTGGAGCGAAGTGCTCTACGTCGTCAAGCAGCTCGGCTATCGCCGCTGAGCGCTCAGACCGTCCAGTAGACGAGCGCGATCACCACGCCGGCGACCACGCGGTAGTACGCGAACGGCCGGAACGTGTGACGCTGCAGGAAGCGGACGAACGGCACCACCACCGCGATCGCGCTGACGAACGCCGCCGCGGAAGCCACCAGCAGGTCCGGTAGCAGAGGTCCGCTGATCCGTTCGAAGTCCCCGACCACCTTCAGCAAGCACGCGCCGTAGAGGATCGGGAGGCCCACCAGGAACGAGAATTCGGCGGCCGCCGCGCGGGTGAACCCCGTCATCAGCCCACCGGCGATCGTGGCGCCCGAGCGACTGGTGCCGGGGATCAGCGCGAGGATCTGCCAGAAGCCGACAATCAGCGCCTGACGGGCGCCCATCGCTTCGATCCCCACGCCCTCGCCACCCACGCGGTCCTGTCGGTTCTCCAGCCACAGCAAACCGAAGCCGCCGAGTACCAGGGCGCCCGCGACCACCAGTGGATGGAACAGGTAGGAGTCGATGACGTCCTCGAGTGCGAGGCCGATGACCGCCGCCGGAATCGCACCCACGACGATGTTGATCAGCAGGTTCGAACCGCCACCCGCGGTGGCCTTCTGCCCGATCGTGCCGACAGCCCGCCACAGGTCCCGCCAGTAGAGCACCAGAATCGCGGTGATCGCGCCGGCCTGAATCGCGACCTCGAACGTCGGGTCCGAACGTCCGAGCAGCGAGTTCGTGACGATCAGGTGGCCGGTGCTTGACACCGGTAGAAACTCGG
>CAZBZH010000987.1:0-1512 GCA_964496265.1 uncultured Acidobacteriota bacterium
GGGCCCAGCTCCCACCCCTGCTGAACACGCTCGCCCAGCGGCAGCACCTGCTCCCCCGCGACTGGACCACTCCGCGGGGACATTTCGAGGCCCGTGAAGTCTCCCACTTCCAGCGGGCCATCCTCTCGGCCGCGGGCGTCGATCATTACCTGACCGGCTCCGATCCGGTCCCGGTGGGGCCGGAGTTTCACCAGCAGGGGCGGGAGCTGATCGCCAAGCGCAGCGGACACCCGCAGTGGGGCTTCAAGGATCCGCGCAGCGCGTTGCTGCTGGATTTCTGGCGCGAGCTGTTGCCCGAGGCGCGCTACCTGTTCGTCTTCCGGCACTACGGCCTGGTGGTGCAGTCGCTGCTGCGGCGCCAGCGTACTCCCAAGGCGCACCTGCTCCAGGTCGCCCGCTTCGCCCGGGTCTGGAAACGCTACAACGAAGATCTGCTGCGTTTCTACGAGGCGCATCCCGACGACTGTCTGCTGGTCGAGGTGTTCGATCTGCTCGGATGTTCCCTGCGGGTCATCGAACACGCCAACGAGCAGTGGGGCTTCCATTTGCGTCCGCTGGACATCAAGGACGTTGCCGAGGATCGGCTGTTGTCCCGGGACGGACCGCTGTGGTTCGACGGGCTCTGCCGCATGACCACCCGGGGGCTCGACCCCGTCTACGAACGACTTCAGCAAGCCGGCCGCTCTTCCCTGGAGCGGATCGGTCACGCTGCCCGGCTCGCCGGTTGATCCGGCCGGCACGGGCGAGGAGACGAGATGAGTCTCGCGGATAGCGAACGGGTCCCCGTGGCCGACGATCGGTTCACCTTTTCCGAGGACCTGGCCGAGCAGGCCCGGCCGCTGGCTTCCCGCTACGCGTCCGCCGATCCGTTTCCCCACATCGCCGTCGATGACTTCCTGCCCGAAGGGGTCGCCCGCTTACTGCACGACGCCTTCCCCGACCCGGAGTCGATCGCCTGGCAAGCGGACGCCACCGGCCCCCAGGCGGGGAAGCTGGGCACCCGCGACGCCCGCAACATGGCCGGGGCCTCGCCCTTCGTCCAGCACATGCTGATGGTCTTCAACTCATCCCCCTTCGTGCGCTACCTCGAGACCCTGACCGGCATCGAGGGGTTGATCCCCGATCCGCACTTTCACGGCGGCGGACTGCACCAGATTCCCCGTGGCGGCCGCCTGTCGATTCACGCCGACTTCAGCCGCCACAAGAGTCTCGGCCTGGAGCGCCGGGTCAACGCCTTGTTCTATCTCAACCCGGGTTGGGACCCATCCTGGGGCGGGCAGCTGGAACTGTGGGACCGTGAGATGACCCGCTGCGTCGAGCGCATCGACCCCTGGTTCAACCGCCTGGCGGTGTTCAGCACCACGGCGACCTCGTACCACGGTCATCCCGATCCGCTGGCCTGTCCCGAGGGGGTCACCCGCAAGTCGATGGCGTTCTACTACTACACCCAGGGCCGCCCGGGGGAGGACACCCCTCACGGAACCCTCTGGCAGCGTCGTCCCGGCAGCGATG
>CAZBZH010000988.1:0-1509 GCA_964496265.1 uncultured Acidobacteriota bacterium
CACCACAAGCGCCAGATCATGGGCCGTGAAGTGGTGGTGGCGATCACCGGCGGCAAGCTCGACTTCGGGCCCTGGGAGCAGATCTTCTACGGCGAGTTCGACGGCCGCCGCCCCAAGCGCGTGCTGGTAAAGGTGATCGGCGACTGACCGGCGAGCGGCTAGTGGCCGCGCTGCTCACCCTCGCAATGGTCGCGCAGCAGCTCCAGGTAGCTGGCGATGCCCTTGCGAAAGAAACCCTGCATGAACGGGTTCATGATCTTCGGTAGCAGCTTGTGCGGGCGGGCGTCCATGGTGATGCGCAGGGTGGTCCGTTCGCCGTCGGGCATCACCTCGAACAGCGTGTCCCAGACCGTGCCGTGACTGTCGGTCACCATGCGGGTGCGCTCGTTCTCGACCCACTCGGTGACCTCCAGATCGGTCTTCATCTCTTTCTTGCCGTGACGCCGGGTCTCGATGAAGCGGGTGCCGAGGCCGCCGCGCTTCTCACCGACGAACTCGACGGAGACAACGTCCGGCTGGATCTCGGGGAAGCGCTCGATCTCGGTGACCGATCGAAAGACCGTGTCCGCCGGGGCTGCGATCGACTCTTCCAGGGCAATGATGCTCATGCGCTTGCTCCTTCCGCCTGATTCTTCAGCCGCTCGCCGAGCATGCCGAGGCTGTTGGTCCAGCCGCCCTCGATGATGCCGCACATCTGATCCGACGGGATGCCGCTGTGAGTCAGGGTCAGCTCGGTGCGGCCGTCCTGCTCGCGGAACTCGACGCGCACCTGCATCTCGGGCACGTTGAGCGCCTCATCGGCATGGAGTTTGTACTCCAGCAGGTGCGGCGGATCGACGGTGATGAACTCGCCGCTGCCGTGGGCCTCGAACACCCCTTCCAGCGACATGTGGGTGCGGAACCGGGTGCCGACGGCGGGGACCCAGTTGTCCAGCTCGAGCTTCGCCGCGGCGTCGCACTTCATCCACTGCGCCACATGCTCGGCCTCGGTCCAGGCGCGGAAGACGAGTTCGATCGGAGCGTGGAATTCCCGTCGCAGGGTCACGGTCAGTTTTCTGTTCTCAGCGCTCAACGGGAACCTCCCTTGTCCTTGCGGCGCCCCTTGCCCTTGACGGCGGGGCTCTTTGCGGCCGGTCCACGACCCGCGTTCCGGCGTTCCTTCTCCTGCAACTCGTCCAGGTAGTCGCTCAGGGTGTCGAAGCGGGCCTCCCAGAACTCGGTGACCTGGGCGACCCAGCGCTGGGCCAGCGCCAGGGAGTCCGGTTCCATGGCGCAGTGATGGGCGCGCCCCTGGACGTCCCGCCGTAGCAGGCCGGCCCGCTCCAGCACCTTGATGTGCTTGGTCACCGCGGCCTTGCTCATCTCGTAGGGAGCACCCAGCTCCCCGATGGTGGCCGGGCCCCGGGACAACTGGGCCAGCATGCCCCGCCGGGTGGTGTCCGCCAGGGCGCCGAACACCTGGCTGAGCTGCGTTTCATTGTTAACCATATGGTGTACTATCCGATCAAA
>CAZBZH010000989.1:0-1506 GCA_964496265.1 uncultured Acidobacteriota bacterium
GGGAGCTGTTCGATTGGCACGCACGCCCCGGGGCGTTCGAGCGCCTGGCGCCGGGCTGGGAGCCGGTCCGGCTGCTCGAGCGGAGCGGGGGCATCGACGAGGGTGCCCGCACGGTGGTGGAGATGCGGGCCGGGCCGCTGCGCAAACGCTGGGTCGCGGTTCATGGCAGGATGGAGCCCGGCCGGAGCTTCCTCGATCGGCAGGAGTCCGGTCCCTTCGCCTTCTGGGAGCATCTTCATGAGTTCCTTGCCGGCCCGAACGGCTGCGTACTGCGGGATGCCGTCGAGTACCGGCTACCCCTCTCGCCGCTCTCCGACCTGGTGGCCGGAGGCTTCACCCGCCGCAAGCTCGAGCGGCTGTTCACCCACAGACATCTGGTGACCCGCTCGGATCTGACGGAGCACGGCGCCTTCGCCGACAAGCCCCGGCTGCGGGTCGCCGTCAGCGGCGCCAGTGGCCTGGTCGGACGCCCGCTGTGCGGGCTGCTCAGCACCGGCGGTCACGAAGTCCTGAGGCTGGTGCGGCGCAAACCTACGGAAGCGGGACAGGTCTACTGGAACCCCGACGCCGGGGAGGTGGATCGCGAGGGGCTCGAGGGAGTGGACGTGGTGGTCCATCTGGCGGGGGAGAGCATCGCCTCCGGCCGCTGGACCGAGTCCCTCAAACGCCGCATTCGGGATAGCCGGGTTCAGGGCACCCGGCTCCTGGTCGATGCCTTCGACAAGCTGCAGCAGCCGCCCAAGGCGCTGGTCTGCGCCTCGGCCATCGGCTACTACGGCAATCGGGGTGACACCGAACTGGACGAAGACGATCCGCCGGCCGAGGACTTCCTCGGGTCGGTCTGCCACGACTGGGAAGAGGCCGCGATCCGGGCCGACGAGGAGTTCGGCATGCGGGTCGCCCGACTGCGCATCGGCGTGGTGCTGGCAGCGGGGGGTGGCGCCCTGGATCGGATGCTGCCGCTGTTTCGCGCCGGGCTCGGCGGGCGGGTCGGCTCCGGGGAGCAGTTCTGGAGCTGGATCGGGCTTCACGATCTGGTGCGGTTGTTTCACCGGGCGATCCTCGACGAGGGGTTCCGCGGCGTCTACAACGCCACCTCGCCCGAGCCTGCGACCAACCGGGAGTTCACCCGGGTGCTGGCGTCGGTGCTGAAGCGCCCCGCGCTGTTCCCGGCTCCGGCCCCGATGCTGCGACTCGCCCTGGGCGAGATGGCCGATGCGCTGCTCCTGGCCAGCGCGCGTGTGCTGCCGCGGCGCACCCAGCAGGCAGGCTTCGAGTACGACTACCCGGATCTGGAGTCGGCGCTGCGCTTCGAGCTCGGCCTGTTCGACGGTCGGTTCGAGAAACCCGAGATCACCCACTCATGACCCGCCCCGCCCGCCGCGACCGTCGCCGCGGTCGAGTGCCGGAGCCGGGGATCGCGGTGCCGATGCGGCTGCTGTTCGCCCTGGCCGCCCTGTGCGGCCTGGCCTGGCCGGGCGCCGTGGTCGCCGCCGGCGAAGGGCC
>CAZBZH010000990.1:0-1502 GCA_964496265.1 uncultured Acidobacteriota bacterium
CGGCGCGTGGACCGGCTTGTTCCCGTCCATCGGCTCGCCGTCGAGGTTGTTGAAGAAGGCGAACAGCTGGTAGTACTCCCGCTGGGTGAACGGGTCGAACTTGTGGTCGTGGCACGCGGCGCAGCCCACCGTCATGCCGAGGAAGACCGTGCCCGCCGTGTTCACGCGATCCACGACGTTGCGGACGTAGACCTCTTCCTTGATCGAGCCGCCTTCGTTGGTCGTGACGTGACAGCGGTTGAACCCCGACGCGATCCGCTGGTCGAGGCTCGGGTTCGGCAGCAGGTCGCCGGCCAGCTGCTCGACGACGAACTCGTCGTACGGCTTGTTGTCCTGGAACGCCTGGATGACCCAGTCGCGATACGGCCACATCTCGCGGTAGTTGTCGAGGTGGAGTCCGTGGGTATCGCCGTAGCGGGCCGCGTCGAGCCAGTAGCGCGCCATGTGCTCGCCGTACCGGGGAGACGCGAGCAGCTGGTCGACGAGTTGCTCGTACGCCTGATCGGGGTCGGCGGCGGTCATCAGCGACTCGACCTGCGTCGCGGTGGGCGGCAACCCGGTCAGGTCGAGAGCGACGCGGCGGGCGAGCGTGCGCGGGGAGGCGGCCGGGGACGGCGTCAGTCCGTGCGCCGTCAGCTCGGCCGCGATGAACGCGTCGATCTCGTTGTTCCCCCAGTCCGCGGGGGGTGGGGAGACCTCGGTCGGCGTGACGAACGACCAGTGCTCCTCCCAGTCGGCGCCGGCCTCGATCCAACGGATCAGGGCGGTGCGTTCCTCCTCGGTCAGGGTCTTGCCGCTCTCCGGCGGCGGCATGACTTTCTTGGGGCTGGTGTGGGTGATGCGCTGGACGAGCAGGCTCTGGCCGGGATCGCCGGGGTGGATCGCGACGCCGCGGCGGCGGGGTGCGGTGGCGTCCGCGCGGCGATCGAGGCGCAGGCCGGCCTTGCGACTCGACTTGTCCGGGCCGTGACAGGAGAAGCAGTTCTCCGACAGGATCGGGCGCACGATGCGGTCGAAGTCCGAATCTCCCTGACCGTTGGTGGTTGCACAGAGCGCCCACAGCGCGATCGCCAGCTTTCCAAGTCGCATGGGAGGCTCATCTTAGTGGTGTGAGTGGTCGGCGTGTGTCCGGTCCGGTGGAAAGAGGGTTGCAAGAACATGTAGCTGAATCTACAGTTCAGATTTATGTATCGTGGAATGCTCCCGGGCCAGGAGAAGGCCATTCGTCAGCGGCTCGCCGATCTGCAAGCCGCCGCCCGACGCCGGGCGTTTCGTAGGTCCCTGATGGGGGCACTCGGCGGGCTGGTGCTCGGTGTGTGTGCGACCCATGTGGTGTCGTCGTCGGTCGAGGCATCGTCAGCGGCTGCCGGGCCGCGAGGCGGGTGGAGCCGGGCGGTGGCCACCGGGCCGCTGGATGACTTGCTGCGGGTGCAGACGCGCTTCCTCGAGGCCTACCGTCGATCGGATCGGCCCGACGCGACGCTGACCCTCGGCGCCATTCG